>JBAVWC010000510.1:0-1508 GCA_049697595.1 Alphaproteobacteria bacterium | reverse complement strand
CGAGTACCTGCAAGCGGCTGGTTTGCTGATCCCTCCGGGCTTCCCTGTGACTCTGATGGCCGATGGCGACTTTTTCGCCACGAACCTGGGCGTAAGCTCTCTCGCGCCCCGCTCTCCGATCTACGCGGGATACGCGGACGGCGGCATTTACTCCGCAGCGCCCGCCGGTGCCAGTGTGACGGCCACGCTTGGTTCGACCAATACCGGCAGCCTTGGCGCAACCTTCACTGCAACGGCTGGCAGTCCCGATACGGAATTGGTCGTCACTGCCGTGACGGGCCTTATTTCCATCGGAGATACCGTCAGCGGGACCGGCATCACGGCGGGCACGACGATCCTCAGTCAGATCAGTGGAACTGCTGGTGGAGCTGGTACTTACGGTCTCAGCGCAGCGAACACCTGCTCTGCGGCGACTGTGACATCGTTTGGATCGGTTCTTGACCTCACGGTGGTTTCCACCTATGTCTCAGTTGGAGACACGGTGGTTAAGTCAACCGACTTCCCGAGCGGCGTAACAATTACGGCTCAGTTGACCGGGACCACTGGCGGAGTTGGCACGTACCAGCTCAGCGCCCCAGCTACGGCCTACGTTGCAAGCGGCACAGGGGTATTGACCTTCGGCATCACCTTCAAGGTGACTGCGGTAGGTTCTGGAACCCTGGCTGTCGGGGATGCGGTAACGGATACCAGCACAGCGGCGAATGTCGCCACCGGTGCAACCATCGCATCGCAGGTCAATGGCACGCCTGGCTCGACCGGTGTTTACACGTTGAGTCTCTCTTCGGCTGCTGCTGGAACCTATGCGGCAGGCGACACATTGACGACTGCAGGCGGCATTGAGACCAGCTTTGTGGCTAAATCGGTTGCCGCTGTCGGGGAACTGGTGCAGATGTCAACCTGGGGCAACTAACAAGGGGTTTGAGTAACGCAGAGGATTTTCAAAGGAGCGAGTATGGACCGGCAACTTGAAGCGGTAGCACGGAAATTCGGCATCGAGTTCATGGGCGTAGATGCCCAGTTGCAGCGCACCGAGAAGGAGCGCGGCGGCCTGCTCGCAATGGATGCCCAGCCCGAGCTTGTCACAATCTCAAACAGCGGCATTCCCGCGTTTCTATCAACCTACATCGATCCCAAGGTGATCGACATCCTCGTCAAGCCTCTAAAGGCAACGGAGATTGTCGGCGAGGAGACGAAGAAGGGTGATTGGACGCTGGAAACGGCGATGTTCCCAATTGTTGAGTCAACGGGCATGGTGAGCAGCTATGGAGACTATGCCGAGTCTGGCATCGCCGGCGCGAACGTGAACTGGGTACAGCGCCAGTCCTACACTTACCAGGTCATCACCCAGTGGGGCGAGCGTGAGCTTGAGAAGATGGGCTTGGCGCGAATCGACTGGGCGAATCGCCAGCGCACGGCGTCTGTGCTAACACTGAATCTGTTTCAGAACAAGAGCTATTTCTTCGGCGTGGATGGGCTGGCGAACTACGGGCTGCTCAACGACCCATCGC
>JBAVWC010000509.1:0-1627 GCA_049697595.1 Alphaproteobacteria bacterium | reverse complement strand
GGGCAAGCCGCTGCGCAGCACGGAGCTGGAGCGGAGCCTGCGGCAACTGTATGCAACGGGAATGTACGACACCATCGAGGTGACGGGCGCGCGGAGCGGTGACGGCGTGGAGCTTGATTTTCGCGGGACGGCGCGGACGTTCATCGGGGTGGTGAGCGTATACGGGGCTAAAGGCGCGAACGTGAACACGCAACTGCTGAGCGCGAGCCGGCTGACAGCGGGGACGCGGTTTACGGAGGCCCGGCTGGACCACGCGCTGCAGGTGATGCGGCAAATCCTGGCGCAGAACGGATTTTATGCGCCGACGATTACGCAGAAACTGACGCGGCACGCGGACCAGCAACTGGTGGACATCGACCTGGACGTGAATTCCGGGGTGCAGGCGCGGGTGGGAACGGTGACGGTGACGGGCGACAGCGGGATGAGCTCGGAGACCTTCCGGCGCTATGCGCACCTGCGGACGGGTGCACACGTGGACCACGACACGGGCAACCGGGCGCTGGCGGGAGTGCTGAAACACTACCGCGGCGAACAGCGGCTGCAGGCCGAGATCAAGCTGGAGGGCGAGCAGTTCGACGCGGGAACGCAAAGGGTGAACTTCAAGTTCAGCGTGAGCAGGGGGCCGGTGATCAAGGTTGAGGTGGGGGGCGCGAGCCTGAGCGAAGAGCGGGTGCGGCGCCTGATTCCGATCTTCGAAGAGGGCGCGGTGGACGACGACCTGTTGAACGAAGGCAACCGGCGGCTACGCGACTACTACCAGCGGCTGGGGTACTTCGACGTGAAGGTGCAGCACGAGCTGAAAAACGCGAACGCGGACCTGGTGGTGGTGGTGTACCGGATCAACCTGGGAGCGAGGCGGCGGGTGGCTCGGGTATCTCTGGCGGGGAATCACTATTTCGACACGGACACGTTGATGGATCTGCTGAGCGTGCACGCGGCGGACGTGCTGGATCGGCACGGCGTATATAGCCAGGCCCTGGTGGCGGCAGACGTGAGCGCGCTGGAAGGGGTTTACCAGGACAACGGGTTCCAACAGGTGAAGGTGACGCCGGAGACGAGCACGCCGGAGACGATGAGCGCGGATGAGACGAACATCCAGACGCAGGCCGCGAAGACGGAGGCGGGGACCGCACCGCTGAGCGTGGTGTACCACATCAACGAAGGGCCCCAGGAGCGTGTGGGCGCGGTGGAGATCGAGGGGAACAACCACATCGAGGTCGCGCAACTGACACCGCTCATGAATACGATTGCGGGGCAGCTGTATTCGCCGGGAAACCTGGCGCGGGACCGCGATGCGCTGTTGACGATTTACCTGGCGCATGGATTTGCGCAGGTGCACGTGGATGTGACCGAGCAGAAAGAAGCGAAGGACGCGGAGATGACCGACGTGGCGTTTCACATCACCGAGGGGCCGCAGACGTTTGTGCGGGACGTGGTGCTGAGCGGGCTCTACTACACGCGGCCGGACACGGTGAAGCGGGCGATCACACTGCATCCGGGCGATCCGCTGAACGAGACGGCGCTGACGGATACGGAACGGAACCTCTACGAATACGGGCTGTTCAACGAAGTGCAGGCAGCGGTGGAGAACCCGGCGGGTGCGGCGACCAACAAGACAGTGCTGCTG
>JBAVWC010000508.1:0-1708 GCA_049697595.1 Alphaproteobacteria bacterium | reverse complement strand
GCTCCAAGTCGTGCTCTTCGAGGAGCTCGGGCTCACCGCGGTGAAGAAGATCAAGTCGGGATATTCGACCGACGCCGCGAGCCTGGAAGCGATTGAAGATGAGCATCGCATCGTCTCGCTAATCCTGCGCTACCGCGAAATAGAGAAGCTGCGCTCGACCTACGGCGCGCCGCTCATCGACGCCGTCCAAGACGACGGGCGCATCCACGCCATGTTCTCCCAGGTCGTTGCCCGCACCGGTCGACTCTCTTCGGAGAATCCGAACCTGCACAACATCCCGGTGCGCTCGACCGAGGGACGTCGACTTCGCTACGCCTTCGTGCCGACGCAAGGATGGCTCATCGCGGTCTCGGACTACAACCAGATCGAACTGCGCATCCTGGCGCACCTCTCTCAAGACGAGGGGCTCCTCGCCGCCTTCGAGAGCCACGAAGACGTGCACCGCACGATCGCGTCCTCGGTGTTTGGCGTCCCCTCCGAAGAGGTGACCAGCGAGCAGCGCGAACGGGCGAAGGCCGTCTCCTACGGGCTCGTCTACGGCATGGAGGCCTTCGGACTCAGCCGACGATTGGGTATTTCGGTCTCCGCCGCAAAAGAGATCATGAACCGGTACTTCGAGGGTTTCCCCAACCTTCGCGCCTATCTCGACAACGTGGTCAAAGAGATTCGACTCCAGGGCTTCTCGCGCACCGAATTCGGTCGGGTGCGTCCCTTTCCGGACCTTGCGACGGCGGTAGGCCCACAGCGCCAAGCGGTCGAGCGCCAAGCGATGAACGCCGGCATTCAGGGCTTGGCGGCGGACATCTTCAAATCCGCCTTGGTACGGCTCGATCGTGAGCTCACGGCCCAGCACCTCGACGCGCGGCTCATCCTGCAAGTCCATGACGAAGTGGTCGTCGAAGCCCCCGAGCACGAAAAAGACCGGGTGAGCGAGATCATGGTGGACGCGCTCACCAACGCGGCGCGCCTCTCGGTGCCGCTCGAAGTGTCGCTGAGCTGGGGCGAGAACTGGGCCGCCGCGAAGGGTTAAGACATCAGGTGGTAGAGTTGTCACCTGGGTTTACACCGGCGACCCAGCCCTACTGACTAGTCAGACCCCGGTGTGGTCGAACGAAAGACGTACCCATGACGGACGGCACGAGCCTCCTCTCAACCCAGCAGATGGGTTCCTTCGACGAAAACGGAAATTACATTCCGCGCGTCATCACCGAAGACAACCTGGTCGGCACCGACCTCACCGCGCTCGTTGGTGACAGTGTGCTCGAATTCGACGACGGCGACCTCGTCGTCGGCACCGTGGTCAAGATCGACCACGACGAAGTCCTCCTCGACATCGGCTTCAAGTCCGAAGGCGTCATCCCCTCGCGCGAGCTGTCGATTCGCAATGACGTTGACCCCTCCGAGATCGTCTCGCTCGGCGAGCGCGTTGAGTGCCTTGTCCTCCAGAAAGAGGACAAGGAGGGCCGGCTCGTCCTGTCGAAGAAGCGCGCCCAGTACGAAAAGGCGTGGGCCAACATCGAAGAGCTGAAGAACCGCGACGAAGTGGTGAAGGGTGTCGTCATCGAGGTCGTCAAGGGTGGCCTCATCGTCGACATCGGTCTGCGCGGCTTCTTGCCCGCCTCGCTCGTGGAGCTGCGTCGCGTGCGCGAGCTGCAGCCCTATATCGGCAAGACCGTTGAGGCGAAGATCATCGAGCTCGACCGCAACC
>JBAVWC010000507.1:0-18008 GCA_049697595.1 Alphaproteobacteria bacterium | reverse complement strand
TTGTTCTTGATGTGCGCCGCGGGCTGGATTCCGGGTGAAGAGTTGCATCGGCGCGCGCAAAATGCGTGAGTTGTCCTACGAAATCCTGAGCGGCGAGGCCCGATCCCAAAGAGTCTGGAAGTGTTTTTGGTATGCCTGAGCATGCGCCATGAGCGACAGAACAATGAAACGAAAATTTCCGTCGCTGTTCGGCAAAATCATCACATATTTGTTGCCATACACATAGAAATATGACGGGCTGACGTTTTGTTCCGTGAGAAGACGGAACTGAAAGGGCGGCAAAGATAAAACCGCCGCCGTGGATTCAGTCACAACACATTTAACCGTGGTTATTTTATGCAATTGCTCTAGCCGATAGAAATTCTTCTGACCATGAATCCCGCAGGATTGCAGCAACATGGCTTGTGATTGCACATAGCCGAGAACATCGCCGCCTTTTTCCTCTACTGTTTGCAGCATATCGTCAAGAAGCTTATCGCAGCTATCCGATTTATGATAAAATCCGATGTCGAGGCGGCGTCTTACGCCCTCGCCTTCTGTAAATTCAAGGCCAGCATATTCAACCGCATTGCAAATTTCCTTGGCCGTGCTGGCGCGAGGCGTAAAACCAAGTTCCATGCTGCGAATGGTCGAAATGGACAAGCGGGTTTTCACAGCGAGGTCTTCCTGTGACCAGTCAAGCAAAGCTCTTGCCGCTTTAATCTGTCTCGCGCTGACCGAAGGCATTATATGCTCTCGCTCAAACAGGTTTCGGAAATCAGATCGTGCCTTCTCCGGGGAAAGCAGCGATCAAATAATGGGTGACCATACATCAAAGCATTCCATCGTTCCTCCAGAGGAGCGGCGGGGCCGGGCAGGGTGCCTTCAAAGCGTTCCAGACTTTCGATAATGGCCTGAACACCGGATTCACCGTGACGCGCAACATATTGATGAAAATCGAGCATTTAATTACCTCGCCTTAAAAAATGGGTTCTTTTATATGTGTGGTTCCCATTATCGGGTAACCGCATGGGGCGAATATACGGATTTTTAGAACTTTTTCAACCACAGATATTATAGTGATACTGTAGAAGTATTATTTTAATGCTTATTTTGTCCAGCCTACCGAGCCATTTCTTTAGCCATATGCGCTTTTCCTTATTTATTAAATGCAATTTGATGCCCCATAAAGGTAAGTCATTTCTATTTGACATATGAAAGTAATGTAATATATATACTTTATAAGTATTATTATGTCGGAATAAGCGTTCTGCATTGGAGGTAGCATGATTACAGGCTCACAAATAAGAGCGGCTCGATCCTTGGTTGGCTGGACGGCGGAAGAACTTGCAGAACGCGCAGGAGTTAACCGCGAGAGCGTTTTTCGCGCAGAACGCGCGGACGATAAGAATGGCTTCCGGCCACTTGCGGCAACAACGGAAAAAATAACGCGGGTTTTAAATGATGAGGGCATAGTCTTCATCGGTCTAAGCGGCGTTGATCGGCGCAGTGACAGTCTCAGGGTGCTGGAAGGAGAGGATTGTTATCTGCGGCTGCTGAATGAGGTGCTGCTTACCTTGAAAGGAAGGCCGGGTGGGGAAGTTTTGTCGATTTGTACCGACGACAGCATATCGCCCCCCGCAGTTGTAGAGGCGATCAAGCAATGGCACGATGCCGGGATTAAATGCCGCTTCCTGTCTCATGCGAAAGCCCAAAAATTTGATTTTCCGCGTGAAGAGTACCGTCTAATCCCAAGTAAATACTTCAACAATAGCGTTATGGTCGTCTATGCAAATAAAGTAGCTACGCTGCGCAGCGACAATAAAGAAGTGGTGATTATTAGCGACGAAGATCAAGCAGAAATGTTGCGCGGTTTGTTTAACCTTATCTGGTCGCAAAGCGATGCGCCTAAGAGGAAAAAATGACCTCGTACAAGGTTATCGTTCGCAACAGTCCGAACTGGAGAGAACATAAGGCGGCTACGCTAGGTGTGAGCGTTATCAGCCCTAATTGGCAGGGGAATAAATTTGCCGCCATTCTTCAATTCGCCGCTGCAAATTTTAAGACAATACGCATTGATGTCACTGATGCGCTCTATCGTCATGGTTTTATGGTTGAGGGAATGGAAGAGAAACAAGCCCTCGCTCATGCAAACAGCCTTGGTGCGCTATGGCTGACAGATAACGCCGATGTTATTGCCGCCTCACCTGTAAAACCTATAATTGTCAGGTGGGCGGGGTGGTACAGGCATCCCGACTATCAAAAAACTTTATCCGATTTCTGGAATGCTTATAACATCAATCCTGTCCTTAAAAATGCAGTCCATGACGATATCATGGATTTTTACCGTCGTAAGGGTTGCGAGCCGTCGTCACGCGAATATGAAGGTAGCCGGGACTATTTTATAGAAGAATTAGCCGTCAGTTGCCTTCAGGGCCGTGAACTGCCGAGCGTAAAAATTTATCCAGGGGATGAATTGCGCTGTTTTCATATCGTCCGAAACGGCCTTATTCCAGAAGCACCCCATGGACTTGAGAATGAACAATTTGCCAAGATAAAATTTGGCAAGCGTAGCACAACACCGGATAGCCTTAACAAGTCGTTCTTGGTTGGTTTCAGCTTAGCTTAGGCGGGTGTTCTGATTATTATCTAAAAATTCAAGCTCCTAGGGTTAGGACTCAAATAAATCATAGCCAGTAGCAGAAGGTCGCAACAAGGCAGAGAGCGGAAAAGAAGTTTCTGGCGAGTTTGTCGTAACGAGTGGCGACACGGCGGAAGTCCTTGAGGCGACAAAAGCAGCGTTCGACGACGTTGCGTTTTTTATAAAGTTCTTTGCCGTGACGGATTTTCTTTTTGCGGTTTGAGCGACCCGGAATGACCGGCTTGATGCCGAGCTTCCGTAGAAAGGCGCGGAAGCTGTCGCTGTCATAACCTTTGTCAGCCAACAGTTGTTTGATGCCGGGAATGAGACTGACACAAGCCTCGGCCTGCGTGCAATCGGCGGTGTTGCCGGGCGTCAGGATAAAAACCCACGGACGGCAAAACTCATCTACGACCGCATGAATCTTACTGTTTCTGCCACCCTTGGTCAGGCCGATAGCCTGAATCTCCGCCCCCCTTTTCCGCCGCCAGCGCAGCGGTGAACTTTGACATGCGAAGCGTCAAGAGAAGCGCGCTCCGGCGTTCGCGCATCGGCGGCAACGGCCTCGAATATTTTTGGCCAGATGCCGCGTTCGCTCCATCTTGCGAAGCGGTTGTAGATCGTTTTGTGCGGGCCGTATTCTTTCGGGCAATCTTTCCAACGGCAACCGCTTTGCAAAACATGCATGATCCCGCTCAAAATACGGCGATCATCCTGACGCTCTGGCCCTTGCTGATTGGTCGGCAGATGCGGCTCGACTTTTGACCACTCTTCATCGACGAACCAGAAATAGTCGCTTATCATTTGGCTTCCTCTCGTTTGCGGTTGCCAAATCTTTGAATCATCTATCTATTAATTAAGTCCTAACCCTAAGGCACCATTTACCATGGACCGCGCCTGATTTTTTGTTGCGGGTAGGCAACATTGACCAAAAGATAATGAGATGAGATAAGATAAGGTTGATGTCTTATCTCTACCCTCTAGGAATCCATTGTGATGACGGTGCTTGTTGCCATCAATGCTCGCCAGCCGGGCGACGAAGCTGACTCGTTCGCCGATTGGCTTATCACGCGAGAAAGGCTGACCGAGGCTGCGCTCGACCGGGTGATGCGAAGCGTGGATCAGACGGGGGAGAGACTAGTTCCCCTCTTGTCAAAACTTGGTATCCTTTCCGAGAGCAACATCGTTGCAGAACTATCGGCATTCTATAAAGCGCCTGTTGCTTCAAAAAAAGATTTTCCGGCGCAAGCTCTCTTTGCCGATCATATCAATAAGCGGTTTCTCCTGTTGCATCGTATTTTGCCGTTGACAGAAGAAGGTGAAAGCCTTGTCGTCGCAATGGCTGACCCCGGTGATGAAAAGGCGATTAAGGCCATTGGCTTCTTTTCTGGAAAGAACATCATTCCTCGCGTAACCACGCTCACCGAAATCGAAACGGCCATAAACCAGTTATACGGTGACGATGACTTTGCGGCGGGAGCAAAGGCGCTTAACCAGAATATCTCCGGCGAACAAGATAAAGAAGACATCGACCAACTGGTTGATCTTGCCAGCGATGCTCCCGTTATTCGTCTGGTGCATAGCCTGATTGGCGAGGCGGTTCAGTCGGGTGCTTCCGATATTCATATTGAGCCGTTCCAAGATCGTTTGTGCGTTCGCTTTCGGATTGACGGGCTATTAAGAGAGCAAGAGGCGCAATCGCGGCAGTTGGGTTCAGCCATTGTCTCGCGCATCAAGATTATGGCGAAGCTTAATATCGCCGAGCGTCGTTTGCCGCAGGATGGAAGCATCCGCTTTACGGTATTAGGCAAGGAAGTGGATATTCGTGTCTCCGCAAGTCCAACGGTATATGGGGAAAGTATTGTTCTCCGTATTCTTGACCGGGATAATATCGCGCTGGATTTTCATGCACTTGGTTTTGACGATGAGGTTCTTGAGCCTGTTTTGGCTCTTTTGCAGCGCCCGAACGGTATCATCCTCGTTACAGGGCCGACCGGGAGCGGTAAGACCACGACGCTCTATACCGCTTTGACAACATTGAATACGCCGGATAAGAAAATCCTCACTATCGAAGACCCGATTGAATACAAACTGGACGGCATCAACCAGCAAGAAGTATTGCCCCAGATTCACCGCACCTTCGCCAGCGCCTTGCGGAGTTTCTTGCGGCAAGACCCCGATATTCTTATGGTCGGCGAAATCCGCGATGGCGAAACGGCGCAGACGGCTGTTCAGGCGGCGCTGACGGGACACCTCGTTCTTTCGACCTTGCATACCAATAGCGCGGCGGGTGCTGTAACGCGATTGCTCGATATGGGGGTTGAGGATTATCTGTTGGCCTCTACCGTTACCGGAGTGTTGGGGCAGAGATTAATTCGCAAATTGTGTGTGAAATGCCGTGCACCCTATACGCCGATGCCGGATTTGGTCGCAAAAATATTCCCGGATGAAAACAGAAAATCGCCGATACTTTATAAAGCCAAGGGTTGCCCCGCTTGCCACGATAGCGGCTATCATGGTCGCACAATGATCGTGGAACAACTAACGGTGACTGACGAAATCCGTCACCTGATTTTGCACAAGGCTGAAACGCATGAAATACAGCGGGCCGCAATAGCCGGTGGCATGCGTACCATGTACCGGCACGGCCTTGCGAAGGTTTTGGCGGGCGAGACAACCCTTGAGGAAGTCTTGCGTATAACGCAAGAGGTATAAGTCTATGAGCCTATACTCCTACGAAGCAACGAACTTTTCCGCAGAAATCATCAAAGGCGAACTCGATGCCGCCAGCAAGGACGCCGTCGTTGATTACCTCTATGGCCTCGGATACACGCCCCTTTCTGTTGATAAGAAGATCGAAGGCTGGCTTCACCAGTTCAAGCAATTGAAATCTTCCGGGAGCAAGAAATTCCCGCTCAACGATGTTGTTTTCCTGACGCAGGAATTGACGATTATGTTGCGCTCAGGCTTGCCACTTGAAAAGTCCCTAAGCGTTTTGGCGTCGGTCGTCGAGAAGCCACATATCGCGCAATTTCTGAACAAGGTTCTGGCGCTCATTCGTGGCGGGAGCGGCTTTGCCGATGCTTTGGAAGCACAGGGCGTCGATCTCCCCAAAGGCTATATCGGTATGATACGGGCCGGAGAGGCCGGAGGCGCGCGAGTGCTTGAGGCGACGCTGGAGCGAATGACGGAAAGTTTGAAGAGAACACAGAAAGTGCAGGATTCCATTTCTTCTGCGATGCTCTACCCCACAATCGTTCTCGGTATGGCGGTTCTTTCAATCGCTCTCATACTTTTATTCGTCTTGCCTCAATTTGAACCCCTTTTTGAATCGGCGCGTGACGCTTTGCCTCTATCGACAAAAATAGTGATGTCTGCCGGACACATTCTGCGCGATTATGGCCTTTTTCTCCTTTTCGCCGTGGGATTGCTTATCGTGACGGCACGCCATGCTTTTCGGAAGGATGCTGTTAAAATAAAGCGCGACGCTTATTTGCTGCGCTTGCCCAGAGTCGGGGCCATCATCGTCAAAATCGAAACAGCAAAATTCTGTAATATGCTCGGCGTTCTGCTTTCAAACAGCGTCACGCCGGTCACGGCTATCTCGATTGCATCGGAAAGTTTCGGTAATCATGTCTTCATCTCGGCGATGAAAGACGTAGTAGTGAGAGTCAGGGAAGGCGAAGTGCTTTCGACGGCTCTTGCGCGGGAGAAAATCTTTCCGGCTCTTTCCCTTCAAATGGTCAAGATCGGCGAAGAAACGGGGCAGCTTGATTCCATGCTCCTGAAAACCGCCGAAATCTATGATCGTGAGGTGCAGCGTTCCGTGGATCGTTTTATGACCCTTTTAACGCCTTTAATGACGATCATTCTTGGGGTTGTGATTGCCTCTATCATTACATCGATTTTGTCGGCTATTCTCAGCGTTAACGACATGGTGACTTAAAGGAAAAGACGATGGCTTTACCGATACGGAAATTAAGAGGGCGTCAAAAACTATCGAGGAGCGGTTTTACGCTTGTTGAACTGCTCGTCGTTCTGGCTATTCTCGGCTTGCTCGCGGCTATCGCAACTCCGCAAGTTATGAAGCATTTGGGACATGCGAAAGTCCAGACGACACAGATGGAAATCAAAAACATCGGTGCTGCGCTCGATCTATTCCGCATTGATATTGGCCGTTACCCAAAGCAAGAGGAAGGGCTACAAGCTCTTATCACGCAGCCGGACGGCCTCACTTCGTGGCAGGGACCTTATCTGGATAAGAAGGCCAGCCTCAACGATGCTTGGGGCACGCCGTATGTTTATCACATTCCCGGACAACATGGCGATTATGACCTTATCTCCTATGGTGCCGACAAAACAGAAGGTGGAACGGGAGAAAATGCGGACATCACCAACTGGTAAAGTGTCACTTGGATTTACCCTTGTGGAAATGCTGGTGGTGCTGACGATAATCGGCCTTCTTTCCGCGATGGCGATCCCCGTTTATGCAAAATCACAGGCGCGATTGCGAATGTGGACGGCAAGCCACGAACTTCTCCTTGATCTGCGCCACGCTCATAGCGAAGCCAGAACGGAGAAAAGAACTGTTACAGTTACCTTTTCTCCGGAGCAGAAAACCTATGCCTTCGACGACAAAAAGCATGTGCTGGGCGTGGATATGGCCGTCTCCCATGAGCAGACCAGTGGAAAATATCCATCCGCTACTCCTGGCATAAGTTTTTATTCCGATGGAAGCGCTTCTCCTGCTGCGATCACGCTATCCAATAATGATCGTCGCACGAATATTCATATCGACGGGTTAACGGGGCTGGTGGATTCCGATGCGAACTAACAAGCGCAAATCGAATGCCGGATTCACCTTAATCGAAATCCTCGTCGCTTTCACCATTCTTGGGCTGGCGGGGGCGACGATTATGTCGATCCTCGGCAATGGCACGGCAAAAGTGTCTCGCGCTGAGAATGAACGATTGGCGATCCTTTCCGCGCGTTCCGCGCTTGCCCTTGTCGGCACTGAAGTGCCGCTTGAGGCAGGTACCCGAAAAGGAAAAATGTCGGACGGAGGAGAATGGACTATTTCCATCCAGCCCTATGATGCCTCTCCGGAAAAACAGGGCAACAGTCCGCCGTTGGTAACGCAGCCCTATCTGGTAACGATTCAGGCTATTACAGGGGCAAAATTCAATCATGCTTCGGCAACGCTGTCTTCCGTGCGGTTAAAGTTGGTAGCGCCCTGATGCAGAAATTGTCCCGCCATAACAGGAACAAACGGGGCTTTACCCTCGTTGAATTGCTTGTCGCCCTTATGATTATGGGATTGCTCACATCCTTATGCGCCGGACTTCTGCATCTGGGGCAACGCAGTTGGGGAAAGTCGAACCAGATGGCAGTTAATATGTCCATTATGGAAGGGATACAGGATTTGCTTCGCGATGAGCTATCCCAAGCCCAACCGATCCTAACCCAAACTCAGGACGCACCTGCAACCGCTTTTACCGGCAACGCCGATACGGTTTCTTTTTATGCACGATTGCCGCAAGCTTTTGAAGAATTTGGCATTGTGGAAATCAGGTTAGGTATCATTCCTTCAAAGTTAACCGGAAAAGATTTGGTCATGGATTGGCGTCCCGTGGGAGCCGCTTTATGGAATGAATCTATATTGTTATCCGTGATTAAGGATATTCATTTTTCATATTATGGAGCGTCAGAGGCAAATAATGCCTATTGGCAATCTGCGTGGGCGGGGCAAAAGACATTGCCACAAGCCGTCAAGATTGGTATCGACTTCGCTCCGGGCGATAGCCGCGCTTGGCCGGAATTTGTCGCAAAGCCAATCATTGCTGCGAATGCCGTCAGTATCCATGCTTCTTCCTATGCCCCGTAGAGTGCGATGATAAAAAAAGAAAACATTAAACGCTCTATAGAAAAATCGTGGGCTTTGACGCAGGCCGCAGGGCAATGGTGGTTGTCCGAAATGTCGGCGATGATACCGAAAGACATCAAGGAAAGGCTCACGCCTCCAACAGAAAACATCATTATCAGTTTCGAGAACGCTGACGCTGTTGTCCGGCGTTTTGACGCCCAAGGCAGTACAGTTATTCGCCGCGAATCCTTAAAGGCATTAGAGGCGATGGATATGCCGCTTCTTCCTTCCTATCAAACGGCATCTATTGCGCTTCCCTCCGAAAACGCCTTTATCGATAATTTCAAGGTGCCGGTATCTGCACGGGCTAAGCTGCATCAGGCCGTTTCTTTTGAAGTTAAGCGCCGTAGCCCGTTTCGTAGCGATGATGCATTATTTGACTTCTCCGCCGTCAATAATCCCGACCGCCAAACATTAAACGTGGAATGGGCGACAATACCGGCCAACTTGATCCAAAGGGGTAAGATTATAGCGCAAAAACTTGGCTATTTACCCGTCGCTGTGGGGATCGCCGCCAACACGAATAAAAATCTGAAATATGTTTTTGATAGACAAAAACATTCTTCGCCATTCCGGCTAGACAAGCCTTTGGCGATTATGCTTTTGTCGTTTGCACTCTTTATTTGCGTCGCGATATACGCTATTTCCGCGCGTTCCGGTCAAGTGACCGAGATAAATCGTGAAGTAAGCACTCTGAAAGCCGAAGCCAAGCAAGCGGGGGATACCAAGGCTGCCGTGGATAAAAGGTTGGCAGCTCTTTCGCTGGTGGCGTCCCGCACTAACGAACCCAAAGTTTTGGGTATTCTGCGCGAAGTCACCAATTTAATGCCCAATGATACTTGGGTTGCTGAATTCAATCTAAAGGGAAACCAACTCGAACTCATCGGCTATTCTGCTGCCGCTTCCTCGCTTATCGAACGCTTTGCCACCGTGCCGCTTTTCGATCACGCCCATTTCCGCGCCCCCATCACGCCGCAAGCTAACAAGAATCTTGAACGGTTCGATATTGCCGTAACGATACGCAATCGTGAAGAAGGGGAGAGAGCTGAATGATTGCCTCGCTCTCCTTACCCGTTCGGCGTTTTGCAGCTTTGAGCTTGCTGGCTATTTTTCTGTTTCTGTTGTGGGAAATTATTGTCTCGCCGATTTCTGGATTCTGGGACAAAACGGGAAGCGATAACGCCCGTTCCGTCCGGCTTGTAGATGCCTATCGCAAAAGCATTCATGACCAGCCGCATTGGGCCGCTCTGCTTCAACAGATGCAGGAAGGTAAATATGCCAATGTATTTCTTGAAGGCGGCAATACCGATCTTGCTTCCGCCAAACTTCAGGAAAATGTAAAGCACCTGACAGAAGCAACCGGTGGAGTCGTTAGCAGTATTCAGGTGTTGCCACCCATTAAACAGAATGACCTGCAGCGATTAAGCGTGCGCGTTAGCTTCTCGATCCCGGTTGAGCATTTGGCAGATCTATTGGGCAAATATGACGAAGCGCGCCCCTATCTTTTTCTTGATAATCTGATAGTGACGGCACCTGAAGGCGATCAGAATTCCGGGACAAAGCCAGTGCAATTAACGGTTAATGGCGAGCTCTCTGCTTATCTGAATCCGGTGACGCCATGATACAAATGGAAAAAATCAACTACGCCGGAGCGACTTGCTTCCTCGCCTTGAGTATTGTTGTGTTGGCAACAACGTGGTTTCCGCAGACATCCCACAGCGATTACAAAGAAAGTTCGGCATCATCCTTCTCTCTGCCGGTATTGCCAGACGTTAAAACGTCCGATGCTTCTCAATATGCTGTCGTTTCAGATAAAACAATTTTTGTCTCAAGCCGCAAACTTCCGCCGCAGACCATTATAACGGAGAGTGACGAGCGAGGCGTTGCCGCCGTTCCGGCGAATTTTCCGTTCTCCCTGATAGGAGTCATGTCCACAAAAGATAAAAAAATAGCAGTGATTAAGCGCACAGATAGCCCAGAGACAATGTCTCTACAGGTAGGCCAATCTCTCGATAGCTGGAAGATCGAGAATATCAAAAACAATCGTGTTATCTTGCAATCAGGCGACACAAGAAAATCATTAGCTCTTGCCGATGACAAGAAAAACGGAGCCGCAAAACAATGATACTGCGTTATTCAAAAGTTCTGTCATTTGCAGTAGGGGTGCTATTGCTATCAGCTTGCTCCGAAGAAGTAACGGTTCAGCCCGCCAGTACCACCGTTGTCGAAAACCCGGTGCCAGTAGTTGTCGAGGGAACGGCTGTCCCCGCAACTCCGCCGCCTCCGCAAGCATCTCCGGTTCAGGAAGTCATATCGACGCCAGAAAATCGACAGCTCACCGAGGGTATATATAACGGCTCCGGTTTGGTGCTGCATGGCAAAATCCACGCAAAATCCGATGGCAATGTTGCGGAAGAAGATGCCTCGGCGCTTAATTTTGTGAATGCAGATATTCACGATGTCGCCAAAGCTGTCCTCGGCGATATGCTTGGACTCAACTATACGATAGCGCCGGGGGTTCAAGGCAATATAACGATCAAAGTCAATCAAAGCCTGCCGAAAGATGCCATCCTTCCGGCCCTTAACACCGCCTTCAGGCTCAACGGCGCGGCGATTATCGATAATGGCAAAATGGTCAAAGTCGTTCCGATTGCCGATGCGCCGCATCAAGGCGGCTTTGTATCATTCGCGCGCAATAAAGAAGTGGGTAGCGGGTTCGGATTGCAAATCGTCTCGTTGAGGAACATCAGCGCCGAAGAAATGGAAAAAATTCTGGCACCCGTTGCTCCCAGCGGCGGCGTTATCCCCGTCGAAACCACCCGCAACATCATCATTCTGTCCGGCACGGAAGAAGAACGGGCTGCGATGATGGATGTTGTCAATAGCTTCGACGTGGACTGGCTTTCCGGCATGTCTTTCGGATTGTTCCCTCTGAAGGAGGCGAATGCACAAGCCCTTACGCATGATTTATGGAACGTTCTTGGTTCCCAAACCGGCCCTATGAGCAAATTAGTCAGGATTGTGCCTTTCGACAGGCTTAATGCCGTTCTCGTGATTTCGTCGCAGCCTCATTATGTCAAGGAGGTCAAGACATGGATCAATCGGCTGGATGTCGATCAAGCGCCGTCGGAAAGGAAACTCTGGGTCTATCAAATTCAGAATGGGCGCGCATCGGATTTAAGCCATACGTTGCAAAAACTTCTTCTGGGGAAAGAGACAAAATCAGATGCCACGGCAAAAACAGATATTGCCTCCCAGATGCCGGTGATGCCTTTCTCATCCGATAACGGCGCGAACGCTCCCCCTAACACAAGATTGCCCGCCTTCGATCAGGATGGCGCGGGCTTAAACCCGAACGATCAATCCAGTCAAAGCCTGCGCATCATTGCCGACGATACGACCAACTCGCTCGTTATATGGGCGAACAAGGGGGAATATTCTCTCATTCAGGACGCGCTAAAAAAATTAGACGTCATTCCAATGGAGGTGCGTATCGAAGCCGTCATTGCCGAGGTAACGTTGACGGATGATTTGCGTTACGGTGTGCAGTATTTATTCCAAGGCAAACATGGAGGAGCGGTTCTCACGAACGCAAGCAGCGTCAGCGTTGCTTCGGCGGTTCCGGGATTTTCGGCTTTCGTGACCGGCTCCAATATCAATGCTATTCTCGATCTGCTGCAAAGCGTGACAACCGTGAATGTGATCTCATCGCCGCAACTGATGGTGCTGAATAATCAGACGGCCGCGATACAAGTAGGCGATCAGGTTCCCATTGCAACCCAATCAGCCGTTAGCACCCTGACGGCTGGCGCGCCCGTCGTTAACAGCATCCAAATGGAGGATACGGGCGTCATTATGAAGGTTACGCCGCGCGTGAATTCAAGCGGTATGGTGTTGATGGACATATCGCAGGAAGTCAGCAACGTTACGCAAACGACAACGTCCCGGATCGACTCCCCGACAATCGTAGAACGAAAAATATCCAGCTCCGTCGCCGTCCGTGATGGAGAAACGATTGCTTTAGGTGGGATGATTCAGGACAATGTAACCGATGACAAAAATGGTATCCCTCTTCTTGAGGACATCCCCTATCTGGGCAATCTTTTCAGCTATACGTCAAAGGACAGGACGCGAACGGAATTGCTGGCTCTTATTACGCCTCACGTCGTGAGAAACGACAATGATGTCCGCCAAGTCACCGATGAAATGCGCCAGCAAATGAGCGCCGTCATTCCGCTTGATGCCAAAATCCATCACTAGATATGGACCCAAAAGAAGAGAGCGGGGCTTCGCGCTTATCAGTGTGCTTTGGCTGGTCGCGTTGATGGGGGTGCTGGCGCTTGGCATATTGTCGCTTGCGAGAAACGATAATGCGACCGCTCACGCAGCCCTTGATGAAGTTCAGGCCGAAGGTTTGGCGGATGCGGGTGTCTACCTTGTAATTCATGAATTGAGCAATAGGCAAACAGCAGCAAACGTGCCTGTTGATGGAAGCCCAAGAATCCTACGTGTTGGCGATCACGAAGTCGAAGTTTCGGTGCAAGACGAGAACGGCAAAATCGATCTTAATTATGCGCCGAAGGAGCTGTTGACATCCTTGCTGTCAACGGTCGGATTATCGCAGGGGGAAAGCGCAAAAATTGTCAGTGCGATTCAGGATCGGAGATTGATGGCATCAGGCAACATGCAAAATATTGGCAATGTAACCGCAGTCCAGACTTTGCAGGCATTGCCATTTTTTACAGCCGAGCAGCTTAAATCAATACCCGGTATTACCGACGAGATATTTCTGCGCATCCGGCCCGCGCTCACCGTTTATTCGCAGCAAACAATCGTACAAACGGCGACGGCCCCGAAGGAAGCATTACAAGCATTGCCCGGCTTGAACGCGCAGCAAGTCGAGAACGTAATGGCTCAACGGCAAAATCATCCGGTAACAGCAGGTGGAATTGGATTGGTCGAGGCGATGACGGGACAGGGGGGCACGCTCGGAAGAAATTTCACTATTATTTCAAAAGCGCGGATGGAGAAAACGGTTTTTGTGCGTCGCGCCGTTGTCTTCATTACTGGCATCCCGCAACATCCTTATGCAATTATGGAGTGGGTAGTTGAGGAGACGCAAGGGAAATCCAGCCAGTCATTGCGAATGAGGCCGGGCATCTTTTCCGACAGTTAAATTCTAATAAGCCCAAGCTTAACAGCTTTTACAAAAGCCGACATTTTGTCGTTGGAATCCAGTTTTTTATAAATCTGCCTGAAGTGATCGTCCACGGTAGCATTGCTAATCTTCATGATATTAGCTATTTCTCCATAGCTTTTGCCGATAGAAGACCATTCCAAAACTTCTTTCTGCCGATCACTAAGGGTAACAGGAGGCAATGTATCAGATGTTTTGTTGAAACTCTTGTAAGCCAAATGAAATTGGTTGGCTAATGCATATAAAATGCCCAACTCGTTTTTGTATAGCCTTTGGCCGCTGACAAATCCGAAACCCGCTGTTTGTCCGGAAGGGCCGTGAATCGCCAGCGCCACACCATTTTTTAGCCCAGCCTCCTCTGCCTCATCCATCTCTCGTTTTTCTTTCTTGGAGAATTCTTGCGTTTTCTGAAGATCTTTCCAGGTAACCGCGCCGCTCTTGTGCCCAATATAGCGATAGGTTGGATCATGTTGTAGGTAGTTTTTTTCTGCATAATGCTTCATCCAGTCTTCGGAATAACTGCGGGCTACGCCGTGCAGGATATTATCGGTTGATGCAAGGGAGCCTAGAAAGAGGCTGTAGATAAAACCATTGACTCCATATTCGCGCAGCGCGGTTTCAAAAACTTTGATTAGCTGCTCACGCGATGCACACTCATTGGACCGCTGAATAAAATCGAGAAAATCCATTGAACTGGCCTAATCCGAATACGTTATTGTTACAGGGCAATCCGTTGGCCCCTATGTAGCTGAAAAGTTCGGATTCGAGCAATACTGTATTCTTCAATAAGAGTTCTGATTTGTACAGCGTTGATATAGACCCAGCGTCGGTGAGCAATCTAGCCACCTTCATATCCAAAATTAATTGAGAATTTTTCTGATACCTAGAATCTGCAAGGCGATAATGTACATTCCCTTTGAGTTAGCGCGTCGCCGTATTTGTCGTTTTTTGCATGAAAATACCCATTTTTATGCTTTTTCATACGCTGATACCCCGTACCTACGTGGTACCGGAGGCCAAAAAAATATGGCATGAAGGGGTATGTTTAGAATTTGTCATCTCCGACAACAGGGGTTTTTCGTGGTCACAAACATCGCGCAGTCTGTTTTTAAGAACACCAAGCCCCTGTCGACTCCGGCACAGTTTCGAAAACTGGCCTGCACCGCAACCATCCTTGTGGGGATGGTTTTTTCGCATCAGGCGCATGCACAGGCATATCAGCAGACTCTGACTTACACAGGCCCCAGCTTGCCGTTGACGAGCGCGCCCTCGGGTGGGTGCACAGGCTCCACCCCTGGGAATTTTACCGCGAACATCACCTATTTTATGAGCGCCAGCGGAACCGCCACCTATTCCGGAACAGCAGCGATTGACGGATACAACAATACGTCCCCGGGCAATGGCATGAGCATTTCCATGAGTGGCGCCATGGTGAGCAGTGCGACTATAAATCTGGGAACTTCGGGTGGAGGCGCTTTCTCGCCCAACGCGACCTCTGGAGGGATTTCCTACACGGCAGGTGGGGCGGGGGGGGATAATCTTTCAACAAACGGCGGCAATCCTGGGTTTCCCAACTGCATATGGAGCAGCACGACATCGGGCACATGGACGGTAAGCGCTGCCCAGACGAACGGGAAGCAACTCGGCGTTCCCCAAGATCCAGTTCCCGCAAATACATGCCCTGGCTGCACTACTACTGCGGTTCCCGCCACCAACAGCAACAACATGTCTCCGAGTGCAACCGGCAACCCCATGTCCGAAACCAATGGGGTGTCCGCGCCGATAGACTCCAACAACATGATGGCTACGCCAGCCAACCAGCATATTACCGGTTTGACTGAACATAACCTGACCACTTACGCCGGAGATCCTATCGACGCCGCAACGGGCAACGTCTATATCTCTGAAACCGACTATGTCGGCGGTCCCAGCACAGGCCTCGCTCTCATCCGCTCTTACAACAGCGGCGATTCGACGGCGAGCACCTTTGGTGCGGGCTGGCATACCGAATGGCAACGCGCGCTTGTTGTTTCCGGTTCTACTGTGACGATAACAAGAGCCGATGGTCGCCGGGATATTTTTACGCTCAGCGGCGGTGTCTATACGACCGATGCTGATGTTCCCACAACCCTAACGGCCATCACCACCCCCATCACCGGTTATAAAGTCGTCCGCGCCGACGATTCCGCCGAAATCTATAATTCTTCCGGTCAGCTTGTTTCGGTCACCACTCGTAATGGCCGTACAACGACACTCACTTATACTAGCGGTCATCTGACAACCGTCACCGGTCCCTTTGGCGACACGCTGGGCTTCACTTACACCACTGGTGGCAATGTCCATACGATGACCGATGTCAGCGGCGCAACCTACACCTATGCCTACGACACCCACAACAATTTGCTCTCGGTCACCTATCCCGACACGACTGTTCGCCAGTACGTCTACGCTAACGCGACCTTTCCCAACCTGATGACCAGCCTCGTCGATGAAAAGGGTAATACCTACGCCAGTTGGACCTATAACAGTCTCGGACAAGGCCTCACCAGCCAGCATGCTGGCGGTGCGGATCTGACGACAATGACCTACTACGGGTCCAGCGTCGCCGTCACCGATGCGCGTAGCAATTCCTACACGCTTAATTTTACCACGTTGTTCGGCGTCGCCAAGCCGTCCGCCGTTTCGGGGGTCTATACCCCCGTCTTTGGTGGCAACGCCTTCACCTATGACGCTAATGGCTTTCTCTCGAAATTCACGGACTACAACAACAATGTAACAACTTATACCCATGACTCGCACGGCCAGCAGTTGACGCGCGTCGAAGCCTACAGCACTTCTCTCGCCCGCACGATTACCACGACTTGGAACGCCAGTTTCCACCTTCCTGCGACGGTCGCCGAGCCTAATCGCACCACGACCTTCACCTATGACACCAACGGCAACCTGCTGACCAGATCCGTCTCCAACGGTACGCTGACCAGCACCTGGACATGGACTTACAACAGCTATGGCCAGGTCTTGACGGCCAAAGACCCCGACAACAACACGACAACTTACACCTACAACAGCAACGGCACCCTTGCGACCGCGACCGATGCACTCAGCCACCTCACCAGATTCACGAGCTACGATTCCAACCATCGTCTGCTCAGCATGACAGATCCTAATGGTCTCGTCATTGCATTCACTTACGATGGCCGTGGCCGCGTTAAAACCTATGTCAAGGGCAGTCTTACCACGACCTATACCTATGACAACGCCGGGAATCTGACCAAAGTTACGCGCCCCGACTCGTCTTATACCAGCTTTACCTATGACAATGCCCACCGCCTGACCGGTATCGGCGATGCGCTGGGTAACGCCATACTTTACACGCTTGACGCCGCTTCAAACGTCACGCTGGTGCGGGCAGAGAACAGCAGCGCCACCGTCACGCAAACGCATAGCTTTACGTATGACAGCGTCAATCATATCCTTCACTCCATCGGCGCTTTGAGCCAATACACGGCCTACAGCTACGATAACCAGGGTAACATTACCTATGCCACTGATCCGTTGAACCGCACCACGATCTATACGTTCGACCAGCTTAACCGCATCGCAACGATCAACGATCCTTATTACGACACGATCACTCCGGGCTATGACGCCAACGATCACGTCACCACTATCATAGACCCGCGCACTTTCACGACGACCTACACCTGGAACGGGATGGATCAGCAGACCGCGATTTCCAGCCCGGACACGGGTTCGACGGCGCTTACTTACGACAACGCCAATAATGTGCTAACCTCGACGGATGCGCGCAGCGATGTTACGACCTATACTTATGACGCGCTCAATCGCGTCCATACCGCGTCTTACACCGGGGGCGGCTCGGCAACTTATACTTACGACGGAGGCACCTATGGCAAAGGCCACCTGACCGGTCTTACCGATGTCACGGGCACTACCAGTTGGACTTATGACATCTACGGCCGCGTCACGCAGAAGCAGCAGGTCACCGGCACCGTCACGCGCACCACGGGATACAGCTATGACACCTATGGACGCTTCTCGACCATTACCTATCCGTCGGGCAACGTCATAACTCTGACCTATGACGCCGATGGCCGCGTCAACAAGATTGCCAAGGGCACTTTGAATCTTTTGTCGAGTATCGCCTACATGCCCTTTGGCCAAGTTTCGGGCTGGACCGAAGGCAGCGGGGCGACTTATGCCAGAACAATCGATCAGGATGGGCGTATCTCTGTCATCACGATCAG
>JBAVWC010000506.1:0-6535 GCA_049697595.1 Alphaproteobacteria bacterium | reverse complement strand
TCGGCCACGCGCACGGATGTGTCGCCATTCATCACTTGGCTGATAAACTTGGCCTTGGATTCAAGTCCTTGCCACATATAGGCGTCGAACGAGCCTTCGGTGACATAGCGATAGATACGCACTTCGGGGTTTTCATTACCTTGGCGCAGAATACGTCCATCGCGCTGTTCAACATCGCGTGGTCGCCATGGGGCATCCAGATGATGCTCGGCATAGAGTTTGCGCTGAACATTGGTTCCAGCCCCCATTTTCTCGGTCGAACCAAGCAGGACACGGATAATGCCGCTATTGACCTTCTGATACAGAGCCATCTTGGCCGCATCGGTCTTTGCGTCATGAATGAAGGCGATTTCATGGGGCGGTACGCCTTTCCTTGTCAGGATTGACCGGATTTCGTCATAGACGTTAAAGCCGCTGCCCTTGGTCGGCGTCGAAAGGTCGCAAAATATGACCTGTGTTGCCCTGCGCTCGGCGGGTTTCTGCCAAATTTCGAAAACCTCATTGGCACATAGGCTGACTTTCGATTGCGTATGCGCCTGGGCGTGAGGATTCACTAACCGCATATCAAGCGCGGCCTTGCGGCCTTCGCTTGTTACTTTCAGCATATTGTCGTCGCGTGGATCGACCTTGCCGCTACGGATTTTGTCGGCTCGATCCACCAGCCTATCGACAAAGCGTTCAAGGTCGGGCGTAGCCGGTGCCGTGATGACAATATTCTTGCCGCCTTCGAGGGCGGGACGCGGCAGATTGAGCATGTCCGGCGTTTGCACATCGGCAAATTCCCTGAACATGGTCAAAAGTTCAGGCAGATTGATGAAACGAGCAAAGCGCGTGTTCATCCGGTAGCCCTTGCCGGAGGGAGCTAGTTCCAGCGCGGTGACGGCTTCGCCAAAGTTTGCCGCCCATGCGTCAAAATTCGCCAAACCGGCATCGGCCAAGGCTTCGGGCGCAAGGTAACGCTGCATGGTGTAAAGTTCGGCCATTGTATTCGACACGGGCGTAGCAGTGGCGAAGACAACGCCCCTGCCGTCATTCTTCTGACGCAGATGACGGGTTTTCATGTGCATGTCGGTGGCGCGATTGCTGATCGCATTCGGCAATCCGGCAATGCGGTTCATCTTGGTGACAAAGCCGAGATTTTTGTAAAGATCGGCTTCATCGACCGAGATACGGTCAATGCCAAGTTCCTCGAAGGATATGGTGTTATCCTTCCCCTCGCGCTTGGTTCTGTCCTCGATTTTCTTGGTCAGGCGTTTCTTCGCCGTTTCCAGCATTTTGACGATGCGGCGATTGTCGCTATCCTCGTTGGCTTCGCGTATCGCATCTTCGAGTTTATCCAGTTCTTCCTGAAGATAAGCATCAAAGAGTTTGTCGGAAACTGGAAGCTGCTCGAAGCTCTTATGCGAAACAATCACAGCATCGTAAGTGCCGGTGGCGATACGCGACATGGCTTTTTGCCGTTTGCGATTCTGAAAATGCCCTTTGCCCGCCACGAAGATATTGGCTTGCGGATAAAGTTGCAGGAACGCCGCGCCCCATTGATCGACCAGATGATTGGGGACGACGATCATGCTTTTTCTGGCAAGACCAATACGCTTGGCCTCCATTGCGGCGGCGACGAGCGCCCATGTTTTTCCGGCGCCAACGCAATGGGCCAGTAAGGTGCTGTCACCCTGTAAAATGCGCCAAACAGCGTTCTTTTGGTGCGCGTCAAGGTCGCCGTTTCGCAACACGGTCTTGTTCATGCCGGGGAAAGATAAATGCGATCCGTCGTAGGCGCGAAGACGGACGGAATTGAACTTTTCGTTGTAAATGCCGACAAGCCGCGTCGTCCGATCGTTATCCTTCCAAATCCATTCCCCGAACATGTCCTTGAGCTTTTGCTGCGCTTCGCGGGCGGCAAGCGTTTCCTGCTCGTTGACGACGCGCTTTTCCTTGTCGTCAACGCGGATGGTGTCATAGGCGGTCGTTACCACGCCGTTCAGGGCATCCTCAATCAGATTGAGCGCGGTAAAGCGCGATGTGCCGTAGGTCGTTTTATTGGCGACGCTTTGTTTGGCGATTTCCTTGGCCGTGACTTTCCATGTCGCCAGATCGGACAGGTAATCGACGCGGATATTGTGGGGGCTGGTTTCCACAATTTCGGCAATCCAGTCGGCCAGATCATCCGATGGAATCCATGTCGCTCCCAGCCGCGCCATGATTTCGGCGGGTGTAAGATCGGTGAGTTGTGCGGATTCAAGCGGTGCAAGGTTGCGCTTAAAACGCGGGTCAAGTTCAGAGGCGGAGCGGGCAAAGCGAAGTTTCTGCCTGACATTGCCGCTCAGATATTCGTCGGCGGTTTCCCATAAATCGGATTCAGGGTTCTGATAAATCAAATCTCCAAGTTCTGCTTGCATGGATGCCGGTGTCTGGCCGGTCAGTTGCGCCATGCGGCCCCATTCGATGCGGCCATATTCATTTAGCGACACGGCCAAGGCTTCCGCCGCCGTTTCGACGCTTTCGACCGGTTTGTAACGGTCAATGGTGCGCTGGCTGAAGATCGCCGCTTTCTTGGCCTTTCCGGTGGCCTCGTCGAAGTTTTCTTCAAGCGATTGCAACAGAGGAGCTTCAGGATCGTCGGCAAAGACGCGGCGGTTTTCGCGGTGCGAGAGGCAGCCGAACTCTTTGATATAACGATCATAGACGCGGTTCAAATCTTGCCGCGCCGCGACAATCACCTCGTCGCTTTCGTCGTTAAGCTGGGTCTTGAATACTTCGCGGACACAATCGCGTATTTTCATCATGCCGCGTATCCGCGCCCCTTTCTTGCCCTTTAGCGTGACCGGCGTGAATTGCCCATCCTCGAAAATGCCAAGCTCATTATCGACAATCGTATAGGCTCCGTTCTTAACGCCCGTGAATGCGTTTGCATCCAGATTGAATTGCGGCACCGGCGCGGGTGTCGGGGTTTCGATGCGTGGCGCGTAAACATCGCGTGGCAAACGGCCTATGGCCTCTTGTAAAGCATCTTGCGTCAGTTCGCCCAGGAGTTCCGGCTGCTGGGCGTAGCGGCTATGAACAAGCTGCATCGTGCCGAGCATCATTTCCGGATGTTCGGAAAAGTAACGGTTGATGAAAATCGTATCGCCGGTATCGGGCGTTTTGTAATCGACAACATCGTCCCAAGACGGGCTTACCATTTCCTGTCCTTGCTCGCGTTTTTGCAGGAACAGAATGTCGGTGGTGACAACTGTTCCGGCATTGTCTTTGAACGTCTTGTTGGGAAGCCTGATTGCGCCGAGCAGATCGGCTTTTTCCGCAAGATGGACGCGAATGTCATCATCCTTTTTGTCCATTGTATAACGGCTAGTGATGAGCGCCAGCACACCGCCTGTCCGAAGCTTGTCGAGCGTTTTGACGAAGAAATAATCGTGGATGGATGAGGTCTGCCATGCTTTGTATTTCGGGTCGTGAACGCCGTAATTGCCGAACGGCACATTGCCTACGGCGACATCAAAGAAGCCGTCAGGAAATGGCGCGTCCTCAAAGCGGCTCTCAAAAATCGTAGCGTCCTGATAAAGCTGCTTGGCGATACGCGCCGTGACCGAATCCAGTTCAACGCCAGCGCGAAGGCTTTTCGGCATCAGGGGTTCCGGCATCAGGCCGTAGAAATTGCCCACACCCATGCTCGGCTCAAGAACGCGCATACCGGCCTTAACGCCGAAGCGTTCCAAAGCCGACCAGATTCCCTTGATGACCAAGGGCGAGGTATAATGCGCGTTGGCGATAGACCCGCTGGCGGTGCGGTGTTCCTCATCCGTCAGCAGGAATTTAACGGTATCGCGCACCTCGTTCCATTCGTCATACCGGCCTGTCATATAATCAAACACGGCGGGCATGGCTCCCCAACCCGTATAACGGGCGAGGATGTGCTTTTCGTCGTCGGTGGGGAAACGCCCATCCGCTTCCAGCTTTTTAAGAAGCTGGATAGCGTTGATGTTCAGTTGGGCTTTTTCGCGCAACCCACCTTCACCGATGCGGCTCTCATCCGTGATGCGATAATCACGGGAAGGTTTTACCGGTTCTTCTTCACCGGCAAGGGCAACAGTTACAAATCCATCTCGGCGTAGGCTGCCGGTTCTAACTCGTCCGGCGTCGAGGATTTCATCAGCCGGTTCCACGCTTCCAGACGGGACAGAGCCGGATCGAGCCGTTCCGTTTTCTCCAGTTGTATCTGAAGATCGAGTAGATCCTCCGCTTTCTGTTCCAGCGCCTTGTTCAGCATCTGCTTGTCGAGTAATTCCTCGACCAGTTTCGGTTCGTGTAGCCGCCAGTGTTTCAGGATTTTGTATTCCGTCATGCTCTCGAACTTCATGTTCGTCAGTTCGCGTTCTGTCTGTTGTAGAGTCATCATGGCTCGTCTCCTGTTGCTTGATTGAACTTTGACTAAAAAGATCGAACTGGTCGGGATGAGATTTCTTGCCGCGTCGCGCGGGTTTGATAGATCGCAAGTCTCGGTTGGATTCTACCTCCAAAGATTCCAGTTTTTCCACATCAAAAGTTTGGTTTTCAGAATTATCGGACATGGGCATCTCCTATGAAAAAGATGTGTAAAATCATGCGTTTTGCAGAAACCCGTCGATGCGCGGCGGGCCGTACCAGCTAAAATTGGGTAGCTTCTATGGGCGCGGTGCGTTCAAGGATGGTGAGGCCGTTTTGGGTGTATCCGCATTTGTTCCATCCGGCCTTTTGGAAGCAGTAACCGGGATTACTGCTCCGCACCGCTTCTGCACGGACATAGGTGTAGTGCCGTTCACCAGGCCACGCGCAATCAGCAATGGCGTCAGCCTGTCGGATAAGCTCGGATGAACGCCACGGGCTTTCGTTACGGAAGACCGCGCAGTTAATGCCTTTTTGGCCTGAGCCGTCGATAAATTTTCTCCAGACAAAGAAGGCGTCGCCTTCGGCGGTTCTAAGGACGATTTTTTCTCCGTGGCTTGCGAATAATTTGCGGACTCGTCCGTCCTTGTAGTGGTGGGCGGAGCAGTGTTTTTCGTAGAGGCTGAGGCATGAGTAGTCGCCGTCTTTTGTGAGCCACCATGCCAATCCTTCTTTCGGTAAGTCATGATAATCCTCCGTCATACGCCACACATGCCTTCGCATTCATTGATGAAAAGGTTGGGCTGTGGGCTGGTTAAAAACTCAACTTCATCCAACGGCTTGAGGCTGCGGTGCATAAACTGTTCGCTAAATCCTGCGCCTTGATTTCGTATGCGCCGGTCGAAGGCGACAGCTTCTTCCCATTCGGTTGGGTTGAAGTTTTTCATATCGCGCCACATGGCATCGGAGTGAAACGGACATCCGATACAGGAAGATTTTGGCGGTTGCGGGAAGCCGTTACGCGACAACCATGCAAGGCAATCTTGCCGCGATAGTCTGGCTTCGATCAGAGGCCAGCGATTTGTCTGCCAGCGCGTCCGCGCCGGTTTCATGCGTGAGGCTTCGTCGGTGCTAATGCCAATCCATATTTCCGCGCTACCGACAGGGATGCGGCGATAAGGTTCATAGCCAAGCAAGCGGCGGATTTCCTTGGCGATAGGCTCCAGCTTGTATTGCCGTGTGCATTGCCGACGCCCCATTCCGGCAGACCCATCGGCATTGCGAATAAACCACGGCACCGGCGAAAATCGCCCGGACGGATTGATAATGTCGTCGTGCAAATTACCCGAAGCGACACGCCGTACAGGAAACGGCAATGTCCGTTCCAGCCATTCGAGATGGGCATAGACTGCTTTCGGCTCCCAGCCGGTATCGGCAAAGATCGCCACATCGGGCTTGTCGGCTATCTCGCCAACCGCCGCCATCAACGCCATTGTTGTCGATTGGACGCCAGCGCCCAAGGACAGAACACAAAAAGTTTTCATGTAACGCCTCCGTTTGGTCAAAAAAATCCCCGCAGAATGTTGATCCTGCGAGGGCGTATCTTTTAGAATTGAAGTAGGTGCTAGCGGTGATTAGCCGCCATAACTATTGGCTTGCAACATCGTATCCTGAAGCTGTTGCAGATAGCGCAGAAGACCTATCCGCGAAGTCCAGTAGATCGTTGCCGTCCCTTGTTGCTGGACGCGGAACACCTGCAATCTTCGCGGCTTGATGAAAAAAGTGTTGGCTAGAATCCGGTCGTCATACATGGCACTCTCCCTTTCTAAAATGATTTCTGAAAACTCTTACCAAGCACAGCTCGTCATCCCGTCCGATGCCGTCACCCAGCCTGTGCCGTTCTTGCAGACGCAAATGGTGTAGAGGGTGGTCAAGGCGATCACGCCGTCCTCGGTCGCGCTGCATGTCGCCGGAGCCGCGCTGTATTCCTTGAGGTGCATGGTGCCGTTTACGTCCAGCGTCGCGGCTGGCGTCGCGGTGCCGAGGCCGACATTGCCGGAGGATGTGATGTAGAGAACGGCGTTGTTGCTGGAATTTGCTATACTGAACAAGCCCGGATAACTTCCCGCTCCTACATCGTCACCCAACGACCACGAACTGCCTCCGCTTGCCG
>JBAVWC010000505.1:0-1527 GCA_049697595.1 Alphaproteobacteria bacterium | reverse complement strand
GCCATTCTGCGCAATTCGCCTTTGCTGTTGCTTGACGAGGCGACATCGGCGCTGGATGCCGAAAGCGAACGGTTGATTCAGGACGCGCTGGATTTATTGATGCAGCAACGCACCACCCTTATCATCGCCCACCGCCTCGCCACCGTCATGAATGCCGACCGCATTCTGGTTATGGACGAGGGCCGCGTTATCGCCACAGGCACGCATCAGGAATTGATCGCGCAGGGAGGGCTGTATGCGCGGCTGGCTTCGTTGCAGTTTGGTGTGTCGGCGGCGTAATCGGACACGTTAACTATAGTTACTCCAATTTATCCCCCCGCATATTCCAACACCCCTTCATTCATTACTCTTTGACACCCTGACATCGGCGCGGCTATATACCCGCCATGATTGCATTCACTAAACATAAACGATTTGGGCGGCCAGTTGCGGGTAATCGCAATCGGCGCGGCTTTGGCGTTTCGGCTGTTCTTTATCTTTTGGGGCTGATCGGCGTGGCTGGCGGGCTGATGTTTTCGAACTATATGGAATGCTTCGTTCAGATGATGCAGATGGAAAATGTGCTGACGGTGAAAAACGACCTTATGGCGGCAAGCTGGACATTGGTTGCGCAGTCTGTATCTGGCGAGAATTCGGTTTTATGTACGCCACGTTCGGTTCATCAGGCGAATGACGGCCCCTGTGCCGACGCGCTGGTTGGGTTAATACAGTTTCAAGATTTTTCTAACACAAAGAATTTGCCCGTCAATTACGACAGCGCCGGTTCGACAGGCCTGCCGACGGAAGTCGGCGTGTTTGCGGTGGGCGCGATCAAACAACTCGACGCTTACGGTCATGCTTATATTTATTGCCGCTGGGAGGCGTCGCGCAGCGATCCGTCCGCGCGCGCTTTTGTCCTGTTATCGGCTGGGCCGGACGGTATTCTGAAAACCACTTGCGGAGATACTGTTGCGCAGGGTGACAATATACTGGTCACGCTTCCGGTTGCCGTGTTCCACGCGAGCTAATACTGATATTAAGCCCACAGCCAGAATTGACGTTTCTGGACTTCTGTTCCCTTGAGCTGGGGCAGTTCGATCACATCCTTGCTTGTGCTGTGATTGGTATGCAGGACGGAAGCGGCGGCGACGGTGAGAAGATAGGTTTGAGAAATAGAAGTCTGTTTGTCGGAAAAGCCGTTTTCCTTTAGATACGCAGAAACAGTCCGAAGACCGGCTAAATGCTCGGCGTTTAGCTTGATAGATTGAGTTTCTTGCGGCAGGGCGGCTTTGACCTCGGGCTTCTCGGCGATCGTTTTGAAGAGTTCCGCCAATGTGCGGGTTTTGACGTCGCCGGGGCCCATTTCTATCATTTTGTCGCCGCGCGTTTCGTCGCCTATCAACAAGGTCGCAACCAGAAGCGCATTTTGGCAGGCAAGCTCCGGGTGCGAAGCGCCGACATCCGTTTGAAAAGCCTTTGTAAGCTGAACGGCATATTCTGAAAGTTTCAATGTATCGTCGGACATCGGATCATCCCCTAGGGGTCAGG
>JBAVWC010000504.1:0-7204 GCA_049697595.1 Alphaproteobacteria bacterium | reverse complement strand
TCGATGTCGCCGCGATCAAAACGCGCGCGTTTGGCTTCGTCGGAGAGCAGGTCGTAGGCCGCCGTGACTTCCTTGAATTTTTGTTCAACATCCTTGCGCCCCGGATTGACATCGGGGTGCAGCTTTTTCGCGAGTTTGCGATAGGCGCTTTTCAGTTCGCTCGCAGTTGCGGTTTTGGGAACACCGAGAATTTGGTAGGGATCGGGCATTGAGGGTTAGGGGCTGGGGTTCAAACAGGAGGTGTTATTAGCATAAAACAAATTTCTCTTAAACCCAAACCCCTGCCCCGCCTATTTCCAGCCGCCGTCGGGTTGTTGGCAGGCTGTTATGCGGGTTTTTTGCTGCTGGCCGCCTGTTGTGTGTGTTTGCTGGAATTCGCGGCAATAGACGCCGCTATCGCTGTAAAAATCGCGTATGGGGGTAATGGTGCCGGAATTGCCGCTGTCGGGGTTGTTCCAGGTAATTTGCTGGCCGATAGAGGCTGTCGTGGCTCGTTTTCGCGCCTGTTCATCCTTTAGACGGTCGGTTTCGCCCGTCGGAGCCGCCGTTTTTGCGGGAGGTGCAACGGTCGCGGGGGCTAATACGGCGGTGTTTGGCGGCGGGGGCGGGCTATAGGTTTTAGAGGATTGGCAGGCCGCGAGAAGCAGCGATGCCGCGAGAAGGGTGAGGGCGGGGATACGGCGCATGAGAATCTCGTAATAGGGTCAAAACTTTTGCTGCAGAAATTTAGTCTAAAGAGTAACCTGAGCGCAACTGCGGCGTTTGACATCTTACCCTCGATTTTTCATGAACAGCGACTTCACCCCTCCAGCCGACCCTTGGGCCCTTTTCGCGGATTGGTATGCGCTGGCCAAGCAGAGTGAACCTGCTTATCCCGATGCGATGATGCTGGCGACGGTGGGCGCGGACGGCACGCCTTCGGCGCGCGCGGTTTTGATGAAGGATTTCGATGCCAAGGGCGTTGTGTTCTATACCAATCGTGAAAGCCGCAAGGGGCGGGAACTCGCGCTCACCAGCAAAGCGGGCATTTGTTTTTACTGGAAATCGTTGCAGCGGCAGGTGCGGATTGAGGGCAATGTCTCGCTGGTCAGCGATGCGGAGTCGGACGCTTATTTCGCGACGCGGCCTCGTGGCAGCCAGATCGGCGCTTGGGCTTCGCAGCAATCACGGGAGCTGAAAAGCCGCTCGGCGCTGGAACAGGCCGTGCAGGATGTTGAGAAAAAATATGAAGGCCGCGCGGTGCCGAGGCCGTCGCATTGGGGCGGGTATCGGTTGGCCCCGTCTTATTTCGAGTTCTGGCAGGAACGCGAGCATCGGCTGCATGACCGCATCACATACACTCATAAACCGGACACGGGTTTGTGGGCGATTGAAAGGATATTTCCGTGATCGATAAACAAGAAATTCTTTCCATCGGTAATGACAAGCTGCGGCGCTGGGCGACTTATGCCAGCGTGGGGGTCGCGTCTGTTTTGATTATTGCCAAGCTGACGGCTTATCTGATGACGGATTCGGTGGCGATGCTGACATCGCTGTTTGACTCGACATTCGATCTGGTCGCGTCTTTGGTTACGGCTTATGGCGTGGCGAGCGCCTTGCGGCCTCCCGATCACGAACATCGTTATGGGCACGGGAAGGCCGAGCCTTTGGCGGCTTTGGCGCAGTCGGTGTTTATTATCGGCTCTTCGATTGTTCTGGCTTATCAGGCTGCGGATCGTCTGGTTCATCCGCACGGTATCGAGAATGAAGTTGTCGGTTATGGGGTTATGGTTTTGGCGATTGTCATGACCGGGGCTTTGGTCGCGTTTCAGCATCGCGTCGTGCATGTCACGCATTCGGTCGCGATCCATGCGGACAGGCTGCATTATGTCGGCGATCTGGGCATTAATCTGGCGGTGGTTGCGGCGTTTGCCTTGCATCATGTCACGGGGCTGAACTGGTTCGATCCTCTGTTCGCGGCTATTATCGCTTTGGCGCTTTTGTTTTCGGCGTTTCATATTTTGAAACACGCGCTGGGTGCCTTGATGGATGCCGAACTGTCCGACGATCAGCGCGCGAAAATCCGCGAGGTGGTGTTGAAGCAGGAAGGCGTGCGCGGCGTGCATGATATGCGTACCCGTTCCGACAGCGACCGGATTTTTATCGAGCTGCATGTCGAAATGGACGGAGATTTGACGCTGCACGCGGTGCATGAATTATCGGAGAGAATATCGGATGCCGTTGGCGCGGCGATACCAAACGCCGATATCGTTATTCATCAAGACCCTGTGGGGCTGGTTGAAGAACGGCGCGATACGCGGATTGATCGGCAGTGGCCGCAGGGGTGAGACACTTAAAATACACAGATTTTTAGGTTTATGGGCATGAAACTAATTATCATGTTGCGTTGCCCCTATGGTTTTTTGGTATGTTGCGCTCGCATTACATTTTAGGACATTTTAGGAATTTGAGAGAGCGTGAGGGTATTTTTATGACAAGTCATTCTGACAAATTTGGCCTTAACGGGCTGGTTAACGGCGAGTTGATTAAACTTTCCCGGGCCAGACCGATTGAAGGAGAAGCTGGATTCCATCCGGGAGAATTCGAGCTGGCCGGAGCCAAGCTGGAGCTGCTGAGCCGCATTACTCGGCAAACGGAAGCGACCCGTGCGACTATCAATCGCGTGCTGGATATGGATAGCCAGGAATCTGCGCTCAATAATTTTAAGCATAATCGGCATGAGTTGGTCGTTCTTCCTCTGACAGGAATGCTTGATCAGATTAACAACCATTATGCCGATCATATGGGCTCACCGGAAAAAACCGCCGAGTGGAACAGGCGTATTCATGATTTGCTGATAACGACCTTTGGCGATTTTTCGGATTACCTTATAGGCATGAAGTGGTCGCGGGCGCGCCGCGAGTGGATAGTGATCGATCCGCCAAGGCCGGAGCAGGCAACAAAGGTCGCGAGCGATTTGATTGCTTTGGTTAGAGATATAACTGAGGGGAATTTTTCGCGGCATCTGAATGAGGACAATCTGCGCAGAGCTGCGGAATTATTCGGGCATCTGCAGCCACATATAGAACAGGATTTCAGGCAGCAGGGTTACGGCCATAAATAGCCGGATGTTTTTTGCAATAGACGCCGAAGGACTCTTGCCGCGCAGACGCGCGGCGCTGTATTCCCGCCGGAGCCTGCCCCGTGCTACGACACGGGGCGGGAATGACAATGCTATTTTTTACTTCATCCTTGAGGCGGCGGGGGCGGTGTGCCGCGCTTGGCGAGTTTTTTGTTGAGCCATTTGGCGGCTTTTTTGGCGCCCCATAATCCGGGGGCGATCCAGCCTCCGGGAAGGACGCAGGAGGTGGCGGCGGCGGCAAAGACGATCATTACTTTTTTTGGTGTGCTAGCCTTGCTGAACTTGCCTTCGAGCGCATCCAGAGCGAGGTCGGCTTTCTTGACGGCTTCCACGGCTTGAGCTGGCGCTTGTTTGACTTGCTGGGCCACGTCTTTGACTGTTAGCGTGCGGAGCCTATCTTCGAACACGTCCATAGCGCGGTTAGCCTTCTTGACGGCCTCCACGATTTGAGCGGGCGCTTTCTTGACTCGCCGGATTATTTCTTTGGTGGTGAAGTTCAATTGATCTTTCAGCGGGCATTTGTTCGTTGGAGGGAGAGAGGAGTTCATTGTTTCCTGCTTTCTATCAGCACAACTTATTCTCCGTAACTTCCCTCCCCGTCAGCCTTCCTTATTTCGCTTCTTTTGCTTCGAACAAATGGATGCCACGGATGAGGTCGAGGGCGCGGGCGAGCTGATAGTCGAAAGGCGGCGGTTCTTTCTTGGCGTCCTTGCCGTCTTTGCCAGCCTTGTTGTCTTTATCGTCCGCGCCGCCTTTATCTTCGTCCTTGTCCTTGGCTTTGGCTTTGTCGGAATCCATTGGCGGCAATCCGTCGGCGTCTTCGTCAGGGGCGGCTTGATCTTTGCCGGTCTTTCCGTCGGGATTTAGCAGCGCGCCTTTCAGATCGGCTTCGTGCATGCCGGGGCCTGTTGCGACTTTTTCCAGCTTGGCTTGTTGCACGACGATGTCGGGTTCGATGCCGAGAGCCTGAATCGAACGGCCCGAAGGCGTAAAGTAGCGCGCCGTGGTCAGGCGCATAGCACCTCCACCGGCCACGGGGATAATGGTTTGTACCGAGCCTTTGCCGAAGCTCTTGGTGCCGACCAGGATCGCGCGTTTCTGATCTTGAAGCGCGCCCGCGACGATTTCCGACGCCGAGGCCGAGCCGGCATTGATAAGAACGGCAATCGGCTTGCCGTGGGCTTTGTCGCCGCCTTTGGCATAGGCCGTTTGGTCTTCTTCTTTATGGCGTCCACGAGTTGAGACGACTTCTTTGCCCGGTTCGAGGAACGTGCCGGAGACGGATTCCGCTTCGTCGAGCAAGCCGCCGGGATTGTTACGCAGATCGATGACATAGCCGATCAGCTTGCTGCCGATTTTCTCGTCGGCTTCGGCCATTGCTTTGTCGAGGCCTGTTTGGGTTTGTTCGTTAAATGCGGTGATGCGGATATAGGCGACGTCGCCTTTTGGTTCCCATTTGACCGATTGCACGCGGATGATCGCGCGCGTCAGCTTGACGTCGAACGGTGTGCCCGAAAGGCCGCCGCGACGGATCGTGAGCGTGACTTTGGTTCCGGGAACGCCGCGCATGTGGTCGACGGCTTCGTTGAGCGTGTAGTCGGTGACGGGTTTGGTATCGATATGGGTGATAAGGTCGTTAGGTTCGATACCCGCTTTGGCGGCAGGGGTGTCGTCGATAGGCGACACGACTTTGACGATGCCGTTTTCCATCGTCACTTCGATGCCCAGACCGCCGAATTCACCGCGCGTCTGCGTCTGCATGTCCGAGAATTCTTTTTTATTCATATAGCTGGAATGCGGGTCGAGTGAGGACAGCATGCCGTTCAGCGCGTTTTCGATCAACTTGTCGTCGGTGACAGTGTCGACATAGTCGGCGCGCACGCGCTCCAACACATCGGAGAAAAGGGTGAGTTGTTTGAAGGTGTCGGAGGAATCGCTGCCGGATTCTTTGGGCGCGATTGCGGTGGGGGCTTGGGCGGGCTGATCGGCTGTGGATGCCGTTTTGGCGAAAAGCGGCGTGTAGGCCAGCGCGGCCAGAACAGCGAACAAAGCCAGAAGACGGAACATTTTTTTGGACATGGATGATCCTGAAAGGGCGAAAGAATTACAGCGGGTTAGTGTAGGGTTTATGTTTTAAGAGTACAAGGCATTATCTCATGGATTTTGGCACACAGGACTGGTTAAGGCGCTTGTCACGGCATCTTGTTGTAACTATAAATCCCGCTTGTTAAGGAAGCACGAATATTTGTCAATTTTAAGGAGAAAAATCATGACGGCTGCCGATAGATCTGGAAAAACCCCTTCCACACAAAAAACCGCGTGGAAATTAACGCCGCGCGATCTTTGGTCGCTGGGCGTGCGCATCACCTGCAAAGAGCGCGGCAGATGGGGGCTCCAAATCGGTGAGAGGACCTATGGCGATCAGAAGGGGCATCGCGATGCGAAGCAGATCGCGCGGGAAATATTGGCGATTTTAAGGTTCTAGTAAATTGAAGTTAGGTTTTACTCTCTTGCCGCCAAAGGATTCGCGGGGTAGATAAGGGCACCTTTTTCCGAGGATTAGAATGCCCCAGACTCACAAAATCGCCCGCGCCTTGATCTCGGTTTCCGACAAGACGGGGCTTGTCGCCTTTGCGCGTCAATTGGCCGAACATCATGTCGAGATTTTGTCCACGGGCGGATCGGCGGCGGCCTTGCGGCAGGCGGGGATAAACGTCGTCGAAGTCGGCGATTATACGGGCTTTCCCGAGATGATGGACGGGCGCGTCAAGACGCTGCATCCGCGTATTCACGGCGGCATTTTGCAGCGGCGCGACGTTCAGACGCATCTGGACGAAGCGGGAAAGCATGACATTCCCCCTATCGATCTGATTGTCGTCAATTTGTATCCGTTCCGCGAAACGGTCGCCAAAGGCGCGGATTTCGAGGTTTGCGTCGAGAATATCGATATCGGCGGCCCGGCTATGGTGCGTTCTGCCGCCAAAAATCACGCTTTTGTGACGATTGTTACCGATCCGGCGCAATATGACGAGGTGCTGGCGGAAATGGGGCAATCAAACGGGGCGACTTCGCTGGCGTTTCGCAAGAAGCTGGCTGCTACCGCTTATGCACACACTGCCAGTTATGATGCGGCGATCAGCACGTGGTTTGCCGGGCAATTGGGCGAGGCATATCCGGATAGGCTGGTTTTGTCGGCGAAGAAGCAGCAAGCCTTGCGGTATGGAGAAAACCCGCATCAGAGCGCGGCGTTCTATGTCACTGATCCTACGCGTCCAGGGGTGGCCAATGCCATACAGGTGCAGGGCAAAGAGCTGAGCTACAACAATATCAACGATACCGACGCGGCATTTGAATTGGTCAGCGAATTTACCGGGGGCCCAGCCGTGGCGATTATCAAACACGCCAATCCTTGCGGTGTAGCGACGGGCGGGGATTTGCTGGCGGCTTATAAGCGCGCCTTTGCCTGCGATACGGTTAGTGCGTTTGGGGGGATTATTGCTTGTAACCGGCCTTTAACCGGGGATGTGGCGAAGGCGATTACCGAGATTTTCTCGGAAGTCATTATTGCGCCGGATATGGATGACGAGGCCAAGGCTATTCTGGCGACCAAGAAGAATTTGCGCGTGTTGTTGACTCGGAAAATGGCCGATCCTTGTTTGGTGGATCAGGCGATGAAATCAGTTGCAGGCGGCTATCTGGTGCAGACGCGCGATAATATCGTTCTGGAAAAAACGCAGCTGAAATGCGTCACCAAGCGCCAGCCGACCGAACAGGAAATGAGCGATATGATTTTCGCCTTTACCGTCGGCAAGCATGTGAAGTCGAACACGATTGTCTATGCCAAAGGAAACGCCACCGTCGGCATCGGCGCGGGGCAGATGAGCCGCGTTGATAGCGCGCGTATCGCAGCGCGTAAGGCGGAAGATGCGGCAAAGGTCGCAGGCGGCACCTCACTGACAAAAGGCAGCGTGGCGGCTTCGGACGCATTCTTTCCCTTTGCCGACGGGTTAGAGGCTTTGATCGAAGCCGGGGCCACCGCCGTTATTCAACCGGGCGGGTCGGTACGCGATGCCGAAGTGATTG
>JBAVWC010000503.1:0-9077 GCA_049697595.1 Alphaproteobacteria bacterium | reverse complement strand
AAACGGTTTTAAGAAAGGGAGCATTTGACCCGCATCAGAAAAATGCCGTATGGCGCGTCTTGCAGGGGGACAGCACTTTGCTCGCCCATTGTGTCGGTGCTGGAAAGACCTGGATTATGACGGCGGCGGCGATGGAAGCCAAGCGCATCGGCCTGGTCAAAAAGAGCATGATGGTTGTGCCGAACCATCTGGTCGAACAATGGGGAACGGATTTTCTGAAGCTTTATCCTCAAGCCAACATCTTCGTGGCTGGGAAGGAGTATTTTAAAAAGGGCGAGCGTCAGAAAGCCATGTCGCGCATTGCCACAGGCAATTATGACGCGGTGATCGTATCGCATACGAGCTTTGAACTTCTCCCCGTATCGGATTCCTTGTTCGACACCTATATGAAGGAAGAGCTTGACGCGCTTGAGGTCGCCATTCGGGAAGCCAATACCGACAAGAGCAATCGCAAGGTCGTCAAGATACTGGAATCCGCCAAGAAGCGTCTGGCGAAGAAGATTGAGGACAGAGCCAACCGCGAGAAAAAAGACAATGCCATAACATTCGAGGAACTCGGCATCGACCGCATATTCGTGGACGAAGCCGATCTTTTCAAGAATCTCGGCTTTGTCACCAAAATGACGCGCATAGCGGGTTTGCCGACCATGAACAGCAACCGCGCCGCCGATATGCACATCAAGACGAGGTATCTGCGGAAGCAGAATAACGGCAAGGGCGTGGTGTTTGCGACGGGTACGCCTATTTCCAACACAATGGCGGAACTCTACACCATGCAGCGTTACCTTGCGCCGGAAGCATTGGCGAAGGCGGGTATGGCGCAATTTGATGCCTGGGCTGCTAATTTCGGCGAAGCGGTCACGACTCTGGAACTGGCTCCCTCCGGCGCTGGTTACCGGATGCACACGCGCTTTGCGAAATTCGTCAATTTGCCGGAACTTCTGACCATGTTCCGCGACTTTGCCGATGTGCAGACGCCGGACATGCTGGATTTGCCACGCCCGACGCTTAAAGACGGCAAAAACCAGATCATCATTGCGCCCGCGACACCGGCTCTCAAACTATATGTCGAAGCGTTGACACTCCGCGCCGACAAGATCAGGGGCGGTAGCGTCGATCCGAGCAAGGACAATATGCTGAAAATCACCGGCGACGGGCGCAAGGCCGCGCTGGACATGCGCCTGGTCAATCCCCATGCGGGCTTCCATCCAGAGTCAAAAGTCGGCAAGGTTATCAATGAATTATTCACAATCTGGAAGGACACCGCCGACAAACGCTCAACCCAACTGGCTTTCTGCGACATATCAACACCGCACAGTGACCGTTTCCATGTATATGGCGCGATCCGGTCGGCTCTCATCGAGCGCGGCATCCCTCTGCCAGAAATAGCATTCATCCATGACGCTGATACGGACGCCGCAAAGAAAACCCTGTTCGAGAAGGTCAATAACGGGCAAGTCCGCATTCTTCTCGGCTCCACGGACAAGATGGGAGCCGGAACCAATGTGCAGAAACGTCTTTATGCCTCGCATAATATCGACGCCCCGTGGCGTCCCCGCGACATCGAGCAGCGCGACGGACGCATATTGCGCCAAGGCAATGATAACGAGGAAGTGCGAATTTACCGCTATGTCACGGAGGGTTCATTCGACGCCTATATGTGGCAAACGCTGGAAACCAAGGCGCGGTTTATCCAGCAAGTCATGAATGGCGATACCTCGGTACGCACAGCCGAGGATGTCGCTGGCGGCGCGCTGACCTATGCTGAAATCAAGGCCATAGCATCCGGCAACCCCGCCGTGATGGAAAAGGTCAAAGTCGATACCGAAGTCCGCAAGCTGGACTCGCTACGCACATCGCACAAGAAACGGCAGTTCGAGATACGCCAAAAAATGGGCGTCACCGAAACGACGCTCAAGGCCAGCCATGGGCAGCTTGAAAAGGTCAAACGGGACATAGAAACCCGTAATGCCAATGACAGGGAAGAGTTTGAGATGACGATTGGAGATCGGACATACAAAGGCAAAAAAGGCCGTGAAGAAGCCGGTGTCGTCCTCAACGACATTATCCTCAAATGGCGCGGCGATCCGAACCCAAGAGTCCGAGGACAAATCAACGGCTTCGATATTGTCAGCCGCGACGAAGCCAATGGCTGTGTCTCGACCTTTCTGCGCGGTCAAGCAACCTACGCTGTTCATTTGAATGCCGACAGTCCTATCGGCAGCCTGATGAGTATCGAGCGCACGTTACGCGGCCTCGAAACCGTTCAAACCCGCATCGAAAGCGAAATCGAACGGGATGAAAAGGCGATGGCTGAATATCAGGTACAAGGCGAACGTGACTTCGAGCATGAGGAAAGGCTCAAGGAACTTCTTGTTGAACAAGCCCGCCTCAACGCCGCGCTCGATCTCGACAAGGATGATAAACAGGCAACCACAGCCGATGATGATGAAGATATAACTTTTATCAATGCGGAAAGCGTGATCTCATCAGACGCACCCGAACGTGGCGACAATGACAACGAGGCTCTCAATCCCGAAAAAACCGCAGCGTTGAGCATGTGATCGCCAGTTTAGCGGTGCCAGAGAAATCGAGAAGATGAAAGATTTAGTCCGCAAAATTCTGTAGCTGGATGGCGCGCGCAATAATGCAATCGGCGCTAACGTCAATGCTGTTCTGAACTGGCAGGCCGAGTTCATCGCTGGTGAAAAAGCATGGCAGTTCCGTACAGGCCAGGAAAACAGATGTGATGCCGTCAGATACCTGATGCTTGTTCACTAATTTGCGAATAAATTGCCTGCTATCTGCAGAGATATTTCCGGGTACAAGTTCCTTGATTATGATGTCATTGACGATGCTTTGGTCTTCGGCGTTTGGCTTTGTGCAATGATCGGACATTCTTTTGTCTTTGAAATAAAGCTTCTCTGACATCGAGACTGTTGTCCCTAAAACCAGCGGCCTTTGCCCAGAAGCCAGCAAGGAAGCGACCGAGACATCGACCATGTTGACAAACTCAACGCCTTTGAAGTTTATGCGGTTCGCCACCAGATGTGAGGAATTGGCTGGCATCCAGAGCAGTTGAGCTCCGCTGCCAACGAGCTTATCCACGCCTTGCTGGATAAGTTCAGTCCATTTGTCTTCGTTGCCAAAATTTTGAACATGCTGGATCAAGGGTTGCATATACATCAGCACATGTGGGCTGACGTAATTGCCGTATTTTTCATAGAACTTTATCGTTAAATCCCTATAGGCTTTTGCTCCCCCTTCGGGCGTTACTGCTAAAATGCCTATCGTAATATCAGTGATATTCATGGTGTTGGGCCTGGGTTCAATTTTGTAAGCCTTGTAGCAAGATCGTCGATTATACGCACGCAGTCCGAATATATCACCTGCGTTTCTGAGCAATCAAATTGTTGCCCTTTTTTCAGCTGCCCCACGATATAGGGCATTTTTGCCTCGCTGCCTGGCGCGCGATTCATCATGGAGGTGCCGGGATCATAGGACACGCCGCCGAGTTTGGACAAATAACCGGGCCCGCAGCCGCCCACCACCCCCTGAAGGCTGTCGGGAAGCTTGCTGGGATGTTCTGCGATTTCATTTATGCCACGCACATCAAAATGAAGGCCGAACGAACTCAAAAGATGCCCATCCCTTGTTGCATCAAAGCCATTTCTAACTTCAACCTTTCCTTGGCCAATTAAATCAGAAATCCGCGCTGCAACCTTGGTTGGCATAGGCGCAAGAAAAGCCATGATGGGTTTTTCAGCAATAGAGCGGAATTTCTTTGCTTCCTCCGGAGTAATTTTCTCAGATTCAAAGATTTCCATAATCGACGGGATGATGGCGTTCATTATGCTGTAAACTTTGAACTCTTTGTGATTGCCCATATTGTCCGGGTCGCGGGACAATCGCCCCAGTGTGCTTTCCAAGTCTGGAAGAAAAGTTGTGGATTTGGCGAGCCCGCCATTGCCAACCAGCCCAGAAGGCAACTAGGGGGGGGGCGAATAGATACCGCCTCCGCTAAGCGGCATCTTGCAGATTGAGTGTGGGATTATTCTATAAATATGGTATTTTTCACATTGACAAGAAGCGCAGTCGGGCATAAAAACATTCCATGACCACAACAAAATGCACTAATCAGCCAAACTGGGTAGACAATTTACGTCACCTTATGGACGAACAAGGATTTAATCAGCGATCCCTCTCTTTAAGCGCGGGGCTGAATGAATGCGCTGTACGCGACCTTCTTCAGGGGCGCTCACGCTCCCCCCGTTACGACACGGTGCAGGCTTTAGCCAATGCGCTAAACACCACTCCTGCATCACTAATGAATGACGACACAGTGGGAACAAAAATTCCACTCAAGCGTAATGCTTTTTATGGGCATTATGAAAAACTGACCGTAATCATTGACCGCTTGCAAGAAATAGCCGGCGAAATTAGGCGTGAAACCACTGCGTGTGATGGATAATGTGCGGAATTATTCCATTGATTGTGTGTTTTATCCCATTTGTGGTCATGGTTGAAACGAAACTTTTTAATAACAGTCAAACAATCTAGGGGCCTTACGGATGAACGGGGTTGTCAATAAAGAGCTTCTTTGCCATTCTTGCTGCACACGCAATGGTGTGTTCAGACTCAAGTTTTACACTTTTGGGATGAAGAGCTGATCATGGACGGGTTTGAAGATTACCTCCAAAAGGCAAACGCAGCGCAAACTCCCGAAGAACTATTTAACATATTTGTTAATACGTTACATCAGTATGGATTTGATAAAGTCCTTTTCGGCTTGCTTACTAATCACAAAGACATAGGGTTAAATGCAGGCATAGGCATTCTAGAAAATTATCCTGCGGATTGGATGCAATACTATTTTGAGCATTCGTTTGACAAGGTAGATCCAATCGTAACTTATGGCATTCATCAGAGTGGTGCTTTTAAATGGAGCGATATATCGAAACACGTTGAACTTGAGCGGAAACAATTAAAGTGCCTCAACCTTGGGGCGGAAGCCGGATTAAACAATGGAATTAGTATTCCGCTGCGGGGATCTAATGGCCAAGCCGCAGGTATTAGCCTGGCTTCGTCAGAAAAAAAAGATGCCTGTTATTTTAATCCAGATTTAGTTACCGCATTTTGTAATCACTTTTATGTGGCTTACAAACGTCTGCATGAAAAAAACCCCATCAATCCTAAAAACATTGTGCTGACTGACAAAGAACAAGAAATCTTGACGTGGGCCGCCGTAGGAAAAACTGATGATGAGATAGCTCAAATTCTGACAATCAGTAAACATACCATAAATATGCATTTTAGACATATTTACGCAAAGACAGAAGCGAACAACAGGGTGCTCGCTGTTGTTAAGGGGCTTAGCTTCGGCCTCATTACTATTTAATTACTTGATCAAGTAATTTCGCACACACAGAAGGTTTGCTTGAATCTCTCATGGAAAGGGAGGTGCGGCATGATCGTCTGTGTAAAATATGAAAACTTAGATCAGTATGGCAAGGCTTTTCATTCCCAGTTCTGTTTGCGCCATCAGTGTTTCATAGAGCGACAGAATTACAATGTTTCAAAATACAATGGCATGGAATTTGATCAATACGATACTCCTGCCGCCGTGTATCTAGTATATCTATCCCCGGAGAAAGAAGCTTTGGGCTGCTCAAGATTGACACCAGTTGATCGCGGCTCAATGTTGGCCGATCTGTGGCCGGGATTAGTGGATCACCCAGAAGAGGCTTTTACGCCTGGTGCGTGGGAGGGAACAAGATTCTGCATCGCCAAGTCGTTGCCAATGGACGTTCGGCAAAGAATATGCAGGGAGTTAGTGATCGGATATTTTGAGGCTGGACTTGATATAGGCATCAAAAATATTATCGGTGTTATGCCGCCCCTTATTCTAAGAACGGTCTTTGGGGGCGCAGGGTGCCAATATGATCTGTTAGGAAAACGAATGAGAATCCCCAGCGGTGAGATGATTGCGGCCGCCACTATGCAGATTACATCCGATGCTCTTCACAATGTACGAAAGGCAACAGGCATCTTTGAGAGCGTGATCAGCGAAGAAAAAATAGAAGAATATCATAACAGAAAAATTGCCTGAAGCGTCGCCATCCTCTACCGCCTGCTAAAGTCCATTGCTTCTACTAAGGATAAACGTGCTATGAGCCAGCCCCACAATCAGGATCAAGTTTCTAAAAGGGCGCGCATTATATCTGCATTGCAGTATCTGTGCTGGAATTGTCAGAGCAAGGAAATGAAAACAATTGTAGAAATATCGCTTAATCTTAGCCGCCCTTTTGCCCAGGCGGAACCGGAGGGTTTGGATATTTTTGACGAAGAATCCTCAGATACAGATGCTGTCCTTTCTTCGCTGGGGTACCTAAGAAACGAGGCGGAGCGTTGCGAGTTCGTAGAGATAAAAATGATTCTTGAGGCTGCGTTTTCCCTTTGCTTGATAAGCAGCCATGTGAAGCATGGTAGTGAAGTTTGTGTTCTACGAAAGAACTGAATTTTACCCCATCTCCATTGTTTCAGGTTGATGGTCGTCAATCGACGCCCCGGATGGAAGAAATTCATGATGGCTGAGGTTATGAATGAGCTTTGAAAGGTTTATGGGCGTCTGTTCGCTCAAGATTGTTCTGGCTTTTGTAAGCTTATGATAGGGAACAGTTGGCCATCTATGATGCTCCCAGTGAAGCCAGATTTTATGGGGAGCCAAGATCGCGGCTTGCAACCAGGTAAGTTCTATCCGTTGCGTATCGAATGTTCCTTGATGCTCTATCCATAGTCTAAATCTAAAGAACATCATAAATGTTGTCGCAATGGCTATATACCAAGTGAGCGTGATCCACCAATAACCCAAGGCAATGCTGGCGGTGATAAAGACAAGATGCAGACAAAACACAGGCAAAAGGAGGTTTTTGTTTTTGGGTTTTGAAAAGACCAGGATAATGAACAGATCGGGTATCGAGTAACCAAAAATATCCTTGATTGCGTACAAAAATACCTTCCTTTTATTTAGGGGCAAATCCCATTGAGGGGCCCTTGCCTTTTTATGAAGCAATTCCGGATCCTTCGAGGTGCCAGTGTTATTGTGATGAATGAAATGCAGATTACGGTATCCATCCGTCGTGATGAGAAGAGGCCAAAAACAGAAAAGATTTGAAATAAAGTCATTGAGTCTTCTATCGGCATGCAAAGTATAATGGGCGCCTTCGTGCCCTAATACGGCCAAGGCATGTTGCCTGTTTCCAATAACGAGTAGCGCAATAATATAAGCAGGCACGTTATGTGCTTGACCGATCAGAAAAATCATCGCGCTGATAATCGTCCAATCCAGAAGAGCGTCAAATATCCAGGGAAACATGGTTTTCTGGCTCAGTTCTCGGATTTCAATAATTTCGTTCTTTGTGCGTTTATTGATGGCTGAAGTGGCGTGGTCGGACATTTTTTCTACCCCCTTTTACGCAGGAATCGTTTCCGAAGAGTAAGGGGGCGCGCAAACACATCTATTACTTGATCAAGTAATATAACGGAGAACCTCTATTGGTTAGATAGTGACCAAATATATTCCATCCAAGGAGAGGTCCTATGCCAGAGCTAATGCAAATTCCTGCAGCCAATGTGAATATTAAGAAAATAAATGAGATTCTTGATAATGATGGGTGCGTGGTCATCACGGATGTGCTTGACGCAGGACGAGTTCAGAAACTTAAAAATGAATTGGAAGCGTCCTTCGAGAAAGTTCCTGTGTGCCAAGGAAATTTCTTTGGTTTTCTAACAAAACGCATGAGTTCAGTTTTAGCCAAATCAGAAACTTCCCGAAACATGGCTATTAACCCCATTGTATCGGAGGTCATGGATCATTTTCTGCTGCAGTCCTGCAGGCAGTATCAATTAAATCTGACGCAGGCCATTCAAATATGTCCAGGCGAGCCAGCGCAAATAATACATACAGACGACATGATGTTTCCTTTTGAGCCTCCCACACCGAGCCACCAGAAAATGATTAACTGTATGTGGGCTGTCGATGATTTTACCGCCGCCAATGGGGCAACACACTTAGTGCCCGGAAGCCATAAATGGCCGAGGGATAGGCAACCGGAAGCTCATGAGGTTATTCAAGGTGAGATGCCTGCGGGGTCGCTGCTCATTTATTTTGGGTCACTGTTGCATGGCGGCGGCGCAAACAAGACCGCTAAACCCAGAATCGGACTTGTTTTAAGTTACTCCCTGGGTTGGCTTAGGCAGGCTGAAAACCACTATCTCGCGCTATCACAGGATCTTGTGCGGAGTTTCCCGATCAAACTTCAGAAGCTTGTTGGATACTTTGTACATGAACCGAATCTTGGCGTAATTGAAGGCCGGGATCCGATTGAGTTCTTGCATAATGAGAATCTCGATAATCGGAGATTTACGGAGTTTATTCCTGTCGAATTTCATGGACTTATGGAAGAGCACAGACGCAATGCGACTGCTGGCCCCCAAGATAAGAGGGTGGCGTGATGCAGGCAATCCATTCCAAGGAAGCTACCCTTAGTTCTGAAGAAAAAATCATTATGCAATTAAGTATTATTGCACTCGAGCTTCGTAGGGCAAATAGACTGAATAGTTTTCGGAGTATTATAGAGGCGAGAAACGCTTTGATGGCAGAGATTGATGACGAGCAGTCCTGTTCCCCTATGCAACAAGATTACCCAGACCCTGCGCCGACCGGATTTCAGTCAGTCGTCAATATAGGCAACAGGCGTGGGCCCATGCTTAAATTAAGGCTGAACCAGAACTATCAAGTGGGAGACCTATCTTTTCGGGTCGAGAACATTGATGGCGACCTTGTAACCGTCAAGCTGTTGGACGGCACTACAACGACATTGCATGCCCCTGCGATTTTATTCTCACCTGTGGGATTGCGCGAGAATTAAGGTTGGGGCGCATATGGGGTGGGAAAAAAGCAGTTCGTCCGATGGCGCGAATGGGGAAAATGGCTGGTTTCCTGAGATATATACCCCTCGCACTTCAAGAGTTGGCGGTCAACGGTGAAAAACGCGGTGTGAAGTTATCGGTGAGGC
>JBAVWC010000502.1:0-2163 GCA_049697595.1 Alphaproteobacteria bacterium | reverse complement strand
TCATAAGTCCAATCACGATCGAAAAGAAAATATAGCCGTACATGATATGATCTGTGGCAGCGGCTTGCGCACTGCCGAGCTGCGCGCCGAGCCACACAATGCCCAGAGCACGGAAGCCATTGGCGATGACAGGCACAACAACACTCAAGACAATAAATATGAGTCGTCGGCCCGGCGATCTGAAGAAGAGGAGCGAATAAAGAACACTGAACGCAATTGCGGCAATGAGAAACCGAAGCCCCGCGCAAGCCTCCGCAATCTGAAATGTTCCTGCGGCTATTTGAATGGTAAATCCGCTAACGTAGTTTGGTATGTCCAACAAATTCAAAAAAAAGGCCGTAAATGACGTTGTAAAGGCTTGCAGCGTCGGCACGAGAAACCCGCCAAAGGGAACCAGAAAAAAAAGATACAGAAAACCGGCGGAAAGCCTTTTATAAATGCGCCAGCCAAGCACTCCAAAAAGAAAGGATTGAACAACGCCAAGCGCGGATAATTGTCGACCTTCCATGACACCGAGGCGATTGGCCACGAACCAGGCAAACAAAAACAAAATAAATGGTATGATCGCCAAGGCGGTCGGTTTTGCGGCCGATCCCGCAAGAAGGTGACGCCGCTCAAAAATCAACCAACACGAGATAGGTATAATCAAGAAGCAGTGATTATAGGCTGTTGACGTCCTCCAAACGTGAATTGCGGCGCTCTCCTCGGGCATAAACAGCCAAATGAGACCGACCATGCCCAGTAGGATGGCCGGAACAACCGGGCGTAACACGCGGAACTCAGTCATCAAATGACCTCGGCGCTGCAAGACAGACTTAATATTTTGTCCAGTCGGGATAAGCTTGTTGCCCAGTCATAACGATCACAGATCGTTCTGCGCGCATTTTTCCCCAGATGATCATGGTTCAGATCAAGTATTTCATTGACCGCCCTCACCATCTCATCCGCATCGTCTGCCACGATAAGATCATGCCCGGGCGTCGCGTTGATGGATTTAAAAGCTTCCGTTGAAACGATGACAGGTCGCGCCATGGCCATCGCCTCCAACACCTTGTTTTGAATGCCGCGGGCAATGCGCAGCGGTGCCACCGAAACGGATGCGTGAGCAAGATACGGACGTATATCGGGAACTTTTCCGGTAACAACGACATTGTCGTGCGCGGATAATTTCTGAACATCTGGATCGGGGTTTGAGCCCACAATATAAAATACGGGGTTTCTCTTATGCCGTGCCAAAGCGGGAAGAACTTGTTTTGAGAACCAGAGCACCGCCTCGATGTTCGGCCGGTAATCCATGGCGCCGGTGAAGACGATGGCCGGCCTGGACGCGAAGGGGGACAAAAATCGTAACTCTGGCGAGAAATACGCAATGTCCACGCCATTTGTAACCCAATCGGTATTTTCGATGCTCTCGGGGGCCAAGACATCAAACCGCCGTTTTTCGGCCTGAGACGCAAATATCGTTCGATCAAACCGCCCGATCATCGCGCGTTCGAATTTCAACAATGTCCTGGCTTCGCGCGACCAAACGACATTGAACGGAAACTCGGAGGCCTTACCATAAGAGGCAAATTTTTCTGAATCGATGTCGACCATATCGAGAAATTTCGGCACCTTCGTGACAAACTCGGCATAGGGAGCCATGGTCGAAGAAAACACAAAGACCTGGGCGATGTCGTTTTGCCTTGCGATGGTCCGTACCCATTCCGACATCTCGTTATTCTGGTAGTACGCGACAGACAGCGCTTGTCCCGGTCGAATTCTCGTCACAGCCTTGATTTTAGAAAAGGTCTGACGGATCCTCAGGCAGTTCAAGCTTTCAACCTCGCGGCGTAAACTTGGTATATGAACTTCATCTGCGGGGTCATCATAAAAGCACCCGAGATGAATACGAAAGAATTTTTGCAGGTGCTTTAAAATATGAAAGGCACGGATCTTGTCTCCCTTATCGGGGGGAAAGGGGATCCGATGGCACAAAAACAGGAGATGCGGCTTCATGTTAGCCAAGGCCACGGATCAGATGTGGACCTATAATATTGGCAAGCTTGATGGGCAGGCGCTTCCAAGCGGCGATCATAAGACGGTATTTTGGATTCAGGGGATTATGGTCTGGAATTGCGTGCCCGGCTCGCACATGCCACGAATAGGTGAGAGGGGTTGGTT
>JBAVWC010000501.1:0-1651 GCA_049697595.1 Alphaproteobacteria bacterium | reverse complement strand
GCGCCGAGCAGGTCGCCACGTTGGGACTCGACGAGATCTTCGATCGCGAAGCGATTGTGCTGATCGAATGGGGCGAACGTTTTCCGGAGTTGATGCCCCTGGAGCGTATCGAAATCCGCTTGTTTGCGTCTGCGGAAGATGTGCGCCAGATCGAAGTGGCTCTCCCGAAGTAAATAAGTAACAGTTTAAGAATCAATCTGTTACGATTAAGTGTTGTCACTCGTCGGCGGAGTGTGCTAATAATACATCTGGGACGCGGCGTTCCGAAACACGCGACCCGTTTACCGGGCAAGTTCTCAAAAACTAAATCTACAAGGGAGGTTGTGTTATGAACATTCGACCGCTTCATGACCGGGTCGTGGTCAAACGGCTCGAGGAAAACGAGGAAAAGACCGCGGGCGGGCTGATCATCCCCGACTCGGCGAAGGAAAAGCCGCAGAAGGGCGAAGTCGTCGCCATCGGCAAAGGCAAGCGCGGCGAGGACGGGAAGCTGATCCCGCTCGATCTGCAGGTCGGCGATCACATCCTTTTTGGTAAGTATTCAGGTTCCGACATCAAGATTTCCGACGTGGAGTACTTGATCATGCGCGAGGACGAGGTGTTGGGCGTTCTCGAGGGTGGCACAAGCAAGGCGAAGGCGTAATTAAGGAGGAATTGAGAATATGGCTGCAAAACAGATTGTTTATAGCGAGAATTCCCGGCAGGCGATCCTGCGGGGCGTCAATCAGTTGGCCGATGCCGTAAAGGTGACGCTGGGCCCCAGGGGCCGCAACGTCGTGCTTGAGAAGAAATTCGGCGGGCCGACCATCACCAAAGACGGCGTGACGGTGGCCAAGGAAGTCGAGCTGAAGGACCCGCTCGAAAATATGGGCGCGCAGATGGTGCGCGAAGTGGCGTCGAAGACCAGCGATGTGGCGGGCGACGGCACCACCACGGCGACCATTCTGGCCCAGTGCATTTTCCGCGAAGGCGTGAAGAGCGTCGCGGCCGGTGCGAATCCCATGGCGCTGAAGCGCGGGATCGAGCGTGCGGTCGAGCTCGTCGTCGAAGATGTAAAGAAGTTTTCTAAGCCGGTGAGCGGCGACATGATCGCTCAGGTCGGCACGATCTCCGCCAACGGCGACACCACCATTGGCAACACCATTGCCGACGCGATGAAGAAAGTCGGCAAGGATGGCGTGATCACGGTCGAAGAATCGAAGACCATGGTTACCGAACTGCAAACCGTGGACGGCATGCAATTCGATCGCGGTTATCTCTCCCCCTACTTCATCTCCGATCCGGATCGCATGGAGTGCGTGCTCGAGGATCCGTATATTCTGATCCACGAGAAGAAAATCAGCAACATGAAGGACCTGCTTCCCGTACTCGAGCAGATCGCGCGCAGCGGCAAGCCGCTGCTGGTGATCGCCGAGGAAGTGGAAGGCGAGGCTCTGGCGACTCTCGTGGTCAACAAGCTGCGCGGCACCCTCAACGCGTGCGCAGTGAAGGCTCCGGGCTTCGGCGATCGCCGCAAAGCGATGCTCGAAGACATCGGCATCCTGACCGGCGGGAAAGCGATCTTCGAAGAAACCGGCATTAAGCTCGAAGGCGTTCGCCTGGAGGATCTGGGCCGCGCCAAGCGCGTGACCGTGGATAAGGACAACACCAC
>JBAVWC010000500.1:0-2633 GCA_049697595.1 Alphaproteobacteria bacterium | reverse complement strand
ATTGCACAAGCCTCGCGTTCATCTCAGCAAACGAGGCGACCGCTCTTTCCGGGTCACTCAGCGATCGGATCCAGACCGTGCGGAGCGACCGCACGATTTCTGCCCAATCGACAGGAACGACTTCATGGAATGGATTCGCATTCCACATACTGTCGATCGAATGCAGCAGCGGATCCTGTGCCAGAGCCTGCGTCCATTGCTGTAGCCCCTCCGCCATCAGGTGGACGGCTACCTCGTCGGGCATGACGTGTTGCCACATCACGCCGTTGCCACCTAACTCTGAAGCCTTGGCTTTGGCATTGGCTTCCATAAAGGAACTCCACACTCGCATCATTGCCTCCGAACCGGGTGAGCTCACGTCGGCACTGCTTCTGCTCTCCGCCTGCTGCGCACGTTTCCTGGAATCGTCGGCTTTGTTGAGAGTCATGGCCGTTCCTTCGCAACTAGCTTACACCGAAGCGGATAGACCGGGCTTACCCGTAGCCCAGGAGAGCTTTAGTCCTCACACCGTGTCGATCAGGAGTCCGCTTGCGGGCCCATTCGCGCTGCCCGAACTTGTCCGGCAGGCCGTTGCGAGGTGGATAGAGCAGCGTGCCGAGGGGGGCCGAACACTCATTCTTGGAATTCAGCTTAGGCCCCACTCCCGTCCTTAACGCTTATAGCCAATCGTACGCAGGAGGTCGTGCCGCCAGGCGATATCACTCTCGCCTTCGACGCCTTTTGGCGACGCCCCGTCGATGACGCCAAGAACTCCTTGGCCTTGCTCCGTTTGGGCCACAATGATCTCGACTGGGTTGGCGGTAGCACAAAATATCGAACACACCTCCGGCACCATGCGGATCGCGTTGAGAATGTTAATGGGATAAGCAACCGAAAGAACGAGCACGAACGTATGTCCACAGGCTAGAGCCTGGGCATTGCGTATGGCCGTGTCCTGAAGCTCTCGATCGTTTCCTTCGGACCGCGTCAAGCATGCTCCGGAACTTTCGTTGAAGGCCAAGCCGAACTTGGCCTGTGGCGCCGTCGTGGTGACCGCCTCATACAAGTCTTCAACGGTCTTGATGAAATGCGATTGACCGACAATGATGTTGGCATCGGTCGGAACTTCCATGCGGACCGATTTGATCTCGATCATAGTTAGACCTCCTCCTGCGCCACAGCATACCCCTCTCCACTCCGCCATGCCATACCGACGGGTTGGTCGCCAACCGGGTGTATCCTTTCTCGGAGGCCTGCCATGAAGTTCCAGCAGTTCTCATTTGGGAAAATTCGGATCGATGGCACGGAGTACGCCTACGACATCGTGATTGACCAGGGAGAAATTCGCAAGCGTAACAAGAAACCATCGAAGAAGTTCCGGGACGGTTTCGGCCACACACCGCTCTCGCTGGAAGAGGAGATACCTTGGAAATGCCGCCGGCTGTTGGTCGGCACGGGCGCTGGAGCGCTGCCGGTCATGGATGAGGTTCGACGCGAGGCTGAACGGCGCAAAGTTGAATTGATCATCCTCCCAACGGAAGAAGCCATCGAGTTCTTGAAGCGGCGCAATGAAAACACCAATGCCATCCTCCACGTGACCTGCTGAGTGTTAAGTCCACCCGGCCGGCGCCGCCATCCCACCCGTCCCCCCGTTGTCTCTGAACCGGTGACAGCACATCCAACTGACACAGGTGTCCTGTACAATCGGGCAACCATGAAATCGTTGGCGAAATCCTGCAGTGTGCCACTGTTGGTGATGTTGCTGACTATGGTCGTGCAAGGCGAACCGGTCTCGCAGTTGCACCCTACCGGCTACGTCAACGACTATGCACATGTTCTCGAGCAAAAGACGGTCGCGCAAATGGAAGGTGTTTGCCAGCAGATCGATCAAAAGGCTCACGCCCAGATTGCCGTGGTTACCATCAACTCCTTAGATGGTTCCGATATCGAGAGCTACTCCGTCAACCTCTTCAAAAGTTGGGGCATTGGAGACAAGTCAACCAATCGTGGAGTTCTGATCCTGTATGCCATCAAGGATCATCGTGCCCGCATTGAAGTTGGCTACGGTCTGGAACCGATTCTGCCTGACGGGAAGGTCGGAAGTTTTCAGCGGGAAGCAATACCTCTGATACGCAGCGGCGATTACAGCGCGGCCCTGCTACTGGTCACCAATCGAGTCGCGGGGGTGATTGCGCAAGATGCCGGAATCGAAATCCCCAATGTAGCTCCCCCTGCTACAATCCCCCCGTCGGAAAGCCCCCAGTCGTTTCCGCTCGGTGGAATCCTTGTATTTGGCGTGATTCTGTTGATCATCCTGTTTACTCCTCTCCGTGGAGTATTGTTCTGGATTCTGCTCAATCAGATATTCGATGGTCGTTCGAGCGGAGGATGGGGTGGCGGCGGGTTCGGTGGCGGCGGTGGAGGGGGCTTTGGAGGTTTTGGAGGCGGCAGTTCCGGTGGCGGCGGGGCAAGCAGCAGTTGGTAGTGAGCGAGGATGCGATGGTTCCTGACAAAAAGCTTGAGGAATTTGTGAGACGCATGCACGAGGCGGCCGGGGCTAACCTGGAGAGCGTCATCCTGTACGGATCGGCCGTGGCAGGGGATTTTCATCCCGAATTCTCCAACCTGAATCTGTTCTGTGTGCTGCGCGACAG
>JBAVWC010000499.1:0-8611 GCA_049697595.1 Alphaproteobacteria bacterium | reverse complement strand
CGACAATTCTATTTGAAAATATCGTGCTCTAAGCCGCCAACACCCGCTGCCATATCTTCTTCGCATGACGGATATAGAATTTCTCGTCGAAGCATGATGAGATCTCTTTCGGCGTCAAATGTTTGGCGATTGTCGCGTCGGCTTGCAGTTTTTCTTTAAAGCACGCCGCTTTGCCTTTTTGCAAAGCATGCCACACTTCCATCGCGTTTGATTGGACGAGGCGATAGGCGTCTTCGCGGCTGACTCCGGCTTGCGTCAAAGCGAGCAGGACGCGCTGCGAGAAATGCAGGCCGCCGAGCGAATCCAGATTTTCCTTAATCCGTTCGCGGTAAATCACCATTCCGTCGATAAGGCCTGTCAGGCGCGACAAAGCGAAATCGAGGGCGATTGTCGCGTCGGGGCCGAAGACGCGCTCGACGGACGAATGCGAAATATCGCGTTCGTGCCACAGCACGACATTTTCCAGGGCAGGGGTTACCGATGCACGCACGATGCGGGCGAGGCCGGTAAGGTTTTCGGCGAGAACAGGATTACGCTTGTGCGGCATCGCGCTGGAACCTTTTTGGCCTTTGGCAAAGGGTTCTTCGGCTTCGCGCACTTCACTGCGTTGCAAGTGGCGCATTTCAATAGCAAAATTTTCAACGCTGGAGGCGATCACGCCGAGCGTGGCAAAGAACATTGCGTGACGGTCGCGGGGAATAACCTGTGTTGAAATTGGTTCGACCGACAGGCCGAGTTTCTTGGCGACATGCGCTTCGACGCGCGGATCGACGGTGGCAAAAGTGCCGACGGGGCCGGAAATGGCGCAGGTGGCGACATCGTCGCGCGCCGCTTCCAGACGTTTTTTATCGCGCGCAAAGGCCGCGTAATGCGTCGCGAGTTTCAACCCAAAACTGGTCGGTTCGGCATGAATGCCGTGGCTGCGGCCAATCGTGACGACATCCAGATTTTCCTCGACCCGCTTTTTTAGCGCGGCGAGAACATTATCCAAACCCTTCAGCAATAAATCGGCGGCTTGCTTCAACTGAACGGCAAAGGCCGTGTCGAGAACGTCGCTCGACGTCATTCCCTGATGCACGAACCGCGCATCCAGCCCGACATGCTCGGCAAGATTGGTTAAGAAGGCCAGCACATCGTGGCGTGTGACTTTTTCGATCTCGTCGATGCGGGCGATATCCCATTTGCCTTTTTTCCATACATTTTTGGCGGCAGAGGCGGGAATAACCCCCAATTTTGCCAAGGCGTCGCAGGCATGCGCTTCAATTTCAAACCAGATGCGGAAGCGGTTTTCGGCTGTCCAGATCGAGGTCATTTCGGGGCGGGAATAACGCGGAATCATAGGAAACCTTATGGGTTACGGGGATACATAATTGTGATAAATTCCTAGCATCCTTTGCCCGATAAGCCTAGGTTATTGTAGCTTTTATACGAACAAACTCCGGAGAAAATCATGCGCAAATCTTATGCACTATTTCTGGCTCTGGGCCTGCTGGTCGCCGCCCCCGCTCTTGCCGGAGATTTGACATCTGTTGGCGGCGCAACCGCGTGGCATTCGACGCAATGCACTAAGCCAACCTCTCCCGCCTCGCTTCTAAAGGCGCATCCCGAAACTGCGGGCGACGATATGAACTCGCTGGTCGCACAGCACAATGCCTATGTCGATGCGGCGCAAAATTATATGAACTGCATCAGCAGCGAAGCCGCGCATGACCAGACCGCAGTTAACGAGCAGATCGCAAGCGGAGCGCAGACTGCCATTGCCGATATGAAGGGCGAGCTTGATGCGGATGCCCAGGCTTTGCGTAGCCGCCAGTCAAAGTAATTAATGTCGAATAAAATTTCTCTCGCCCTTGCGCAGTTGAATCCTACTGTCGGCTCGATTTCCGGAAATGTCGCCAAGCTACGCGAGGCGCGGGCCCGTGCTGCTGCACAGGGCGCCGATTTGCTGATGACGTCGGAGCTTTATCTCTGCGCCTATCCGCCGGAAGATCTCGTTCTCAAGCCAAGTTTTCAGGATAATTTGCGCGCTTCTGTCGAAGAGCTTGCCGCAGAAACGGCGGACGGTGGCCCGGCGATTTTATTGGGCACGCCGTGGCGCGAAGAGGGCAAACTGTATAATGCCGTTTTGCTGCTGGACGGCGGCCTGATTACCGCGAAAATATTCAAACATGATCTGCCCAATTACGGCCCGTTTGATGAGAAGCGGGTGTTTGCGGCAGCTCCTTTACCGGAACCCGTTTTGTTTCGCGGCGTCAAACTGGGAGTGTTGATTTGCGAAGATATGTGGACGCCGGACGCCGCCGCGCGTTTGAATGAGCAGGGGGCGGATATTCTGCTTATCCCCAATGGCAGCCCCTTTGAGGTAGGGAAAACGGAAAAACGGCACAACCTCGCAGCGGATCGCGTGGAGGAAACCGGCTTGCCGCTGGTTTATCTGAATCAGGTCGGCGGCCAGGATGAGTTGGTTTTCGACGGTGCGTCCTTTGTCTTGAACGGCAAAGGCGAATTAATTGCAGGGCTGCGTGCCTGGGAAGAAGATCTTGCGATTATTCAATTGGATAACGGCGATATTTCAAGTGTAGGTAAAAGCTTAGAAACGCCGCCGGATCACGCCGCCGAGATTTATCATGCGCTGATGTTGGGCTTGCGCGATTACGTGAACAAAAACGGTTTTCCGGGCGTCGTTCTGGGAATGTCGGGCGGCATCGATAGCGCTTTGGCGGCTGCTATCGCCGTGGATGCTTTGGGCGCGGATAAAGTTTGGGGCGTGATGTTGCCTTCGCCTTATACCTCGCGGGAAAGCACCGAGGATGCTCAAGCCTCGGCGCGCGCTCTTGGCTGTAAACTCGACACGATAGGCATTGCCGGGGCGATGAAGGTTTTCGACGAAAGTTTGTCGCAGATCATCGGCGATCGATGCGAGGGCATTGTGCAGGAAAATATTCAATCGCGTTGCCGTGGCCTTATCCTTATGGCTCTGTCGAACGGCACAGGGCATATGGTTCTTTCGACCGGCAATAAATCGGAAATGTCGGTCGGCTATGCGACACTGTATGGCGACATGTGTGGCGGGTTTGCGGTATTGAAGGATGTCTATAAAACTGAAGTGTACAAAATCGCGCGCTGGCGCAATGCACATAAACCGGAGTCGGCGTTGGGGCCAGAGGGCACCGTTATCCCCGATCCCGTTTTAACCAAAGCCCCCACTGCCGAGCTGCGCCCCAACCAGACGGATCAGGATAGCCTGCCGCCCTATGACATTCTCGACGGCATTCTGGAATGTCTGATCGAGCAGGATATGGGGATGCATGATATCGTTGCCAAAACCTATGCTCAGGCTACCGTAGCGAGGGTCTGGGCCTTATTGGACAAAGCTGAATATAAACGCCGCCAGGCCGCCCCCGGCGTCAAAATCACCCGCCGCAACCTGAGCCGCGACCGCCGATACCCCATAACCAATAAATACCGCGATCCGGAAGCGGCAGAATAATTCGACTTAAAAGTAGCAATTTGCCCCCATTTATGGCAAATCCACTCTCTAGTGGACCCGTAGTTCAACTGGATAGAGCGTTGCCCTCCGAAGGCAAAGGTTATGAGTTCGAATCTCATCGGGTCCGCCATTCTAGACACCCCGACACTTTCTCGAAGATGTCGAAGGGTTTTCGCAAGGTATATCTGAGGGTTGAGCCTTCCAATTTTAAGTTCGAAAACACTAAACCGAGGACATGGCGTTTTTCCTCGATGTTCGAACTTTGGAATATGTCATGCGCTTTCGCCGTGAGCGCCATCATGCCGCATAGAGCCAGCTTGACGCCGTTGTCGCCCTTGTCGCTGTAGGCAAGCTGTTGGTTGATTTCGTCGCGGCGGTTGGTGATTTCCTGATATTTGCGTTCATAGACTTCCTTGACGATATGCCCTTCCAGCAAAAGGTCGGTCAGCCTGTCCAGCTTGCCCGTCAGATCATTTTTCTCCAGTTGCAGGGTGCGGGTATGTTCATGATGAAAGGCTTTTTCTGCGGTATGGGCTTGGCGCATATAATCCAGCATTTCGGGGAAACAGTCTTCCGACAGAGCGATTCGCGCGAATACCTCCCTGATTTGCCGAACAACCGCCTCTTCCTTAACCCACAGCTTTTTATCGGGATTGGCGGGGTCGCGGGTCATTAAATAGACATAGCGGCTTTTCTTGATATCACAGGTGGCCTTTTTGCCCGACACGGCACAGGTGACAATGCCGCGCAGCAGGAAATTCTCTCTGGTTTCTTTCACCGCCAGCCAAGGCTTAATAACCTTTTCTTTGACCTGTTGGCAGAGGTCAAAAAGCGCCTTGTCGATCAGAACGGGATGCTGGTGGGGGTACAGCTTGCCCTTAACCTTCATCATCCCATAATAGAACGGATTATTGATGATGTTGCAGATTGTTTGCAGGGCAAGCGGACGGCCTTTATCGGTACGCAGCCCCCATTCATGCGCTTTACGCAGCAATTCATGAAAGGACACCGTGCCGGTGGCGTATTCCGAAAAAATCCGCCTGACCAGATGGGCGCGGTCAGGGTCGATGACGATTTTGTTGCGCCCGATTTGTTGAGGGTCGGGTTCATGACGATAGCCGACAGGGGCTTTGGCAATCCAGCGGCCCGTATCGACCTTATGCTTGATGCTGCGTTTGATGTTATCTTTCAGCTGGTCAGTATAGGACTGCGCCATAAGCGTCCCCATATTCCACATCAGCTTTTGCATGCTGTTGGCATCCTTGTCGATGCTGTAGCCTTCGCGGACAAAATGGATTTCCAGTAAATCCTTTTCCATTAAGGCATTCAAGACAGGCGTATGGGTAAAGCTGCGCTGCAAGCGATCAACGCAATCGACAATCAGGGCGGTGCGCTGTTTCTGTTTGCCGATGAGGGCAATCATGCGCTCGAATTCGGGGCGGTGGCCTTTGGTTGAACTTTCGACGATGCGAAACACTTGTATGACCTCCAAGGCTTTGCGTTCAGCGTAGTTCTGCAAATTGGCAAGCTGCGCGTCGAGCGAATGGCCTTCTTCTTGTTCAGCGCTTGATACGCGCGCGAGGATGACTGCTGGAATCATGGGATACCTGCTTTCTGGTCAGTTTTTTGGGGAGGTGTTATTTCAGCAAGACTTCAATCTCAACGCCCAGCGCACAGGCAATTTTGAGAATATGGTCGAAGGGAATCTCGCCTTTGCCGATTTCGTAATGGTCGAGATTCTCTATCGCCACGTCAGAGGCTTGCGCCAGCTTATGCAATGGCATTTTTAGCCTTGCGCGGACGCGATGGATGTTATCGCCAATTTTGTGGCGATAATGACGAAGCAGATGAACGTTATAGGTGTTGGTCATGTGGGTTCTCCCTTTCGAGTGTCGGGAGTTTGAAACCACGTTCAACACGTGTGCAGCGTATTCCCCTTGCGGGTTATTCCGCCACACTCCCGACATAGGAAGAAAGCCACGTTCCGCAAGAATGCGGGCGCAAAAAATCCACTCTGTCGGGAGTGGGCTTCCGGTTGAAGGCGAGTTTCAAACGCCGTGGCAGCATTATAACAAGATTTGGGGCATTAGCAACGGCTTGAAATATGGATAATCGTCACGAAATGGTCGATTAACAGGGGTAAACAAAACTCTATATAGGCTTGAATATCGTTTCGGGGTCTTGCGATTGAAGGCGTCCATAAAATTCGAGCGCATATCTATCTGTCATGCCTGCAATAAAATCACAGACAGCTCTTTTTTGACTACTGCTAACCTTCTTAGTGGACTTGTTCTTACCCAGCTTTTGAAATATGTAGGCTGAATCGTCTGGCAACATCCCTTCAACATTTTCAGACTTCGTGAGTGCTTCAAAAATTGTTCCGATTATGTGTTGTGCGCGATACTCTGTGACCTGAACTCTCGATTTTGATGTTATGGTTACATATACAAATTTTTTCAGGCATTCGACTTCTCGGAGCGTATCATCATTCAGGCGCACTGTTGAAAGAGCGGGTATCTTCTTATTGTCCTTGTCAATCTCAACCCCCTCAACAAACCGCTTTACAAGATACCGAGCTAAATCCGAGCGTTGGTATCCATTCTTTGCAATCCGTTCATTTTCCCGCAAAAAGTTGCGTAATGACTTGTATTTTAGAGATTCGGACATATCCACGTTAAATTTGATCTTAACCCCCTGAGATGCCAAAAAGGGAGAGAGCAACCCAGTTATAACATCAAGAACTTTTTCTCTGCCTATTTTTTCATTCTTACCCAGACGTTTTTCTCTCTTGAGTGTTTTAGTCACCTCGCCAGCAACACGATCCATCGTGGATACACCCGATCCACCAGACATCAAGTCAGATATGCGGATAAATCCAGCATGAAGGGCGTCCATAAGATCAAATGTTGAGTATGCTATATCGTCCGCAACATCCATTATGCTGCATTCAATTGTTTTAAATGTTCCTCGGTACCTTTTCCCCTCAGTAACGTTTAATTTTACCCAGTCGATCAGACCTTTTTCGCTTTTGTAATAGCCCTTATTAAATTTCTTGTTTTTCTGTGGAATTGCCTTGTCATATTTTAGAACTGAGGCCAGCGACCGAGCAGTAAGGTTTAGCCCATAACGTTTGTCGCTTTTCTTGTCCACTCCGTAAAGAGAATTGCCCCGCATCACAAGCTTCTCCAGGCGAGCGACAAGGCGCATTGTTTGCGCGTTGCCCTCAAACCCACCATCCTTCTTCATAAGTTTGAAAAGGGCTTTTTCTCCTTGGTGTCCAAAAGGTGGGTGACCGATGTCATGGCACAGCCCAGCAAGTTCCACTACTTCAAGAGGTATCTGGCGGCTAAGTTTCCCGGCTATAATTTTTCCAATACAAGCGACCTCCAAAGAATGTGTTAGTCGGTTGCGAAAAAAGTCAGATTCTCCAGCAGGAAAAAGCTGGCTTTTGCCTTCCAGTCTTCGGAAAAAATTAGAATGGATTACCCGTGACACGTCATCTTGATAAGCGGTGATATGCGACAACGTATGAAGGCTTTCTGGTGCTTTGCGCGCCGTCCCCGCAGTCTTCTGAACATGTGATTTTTTTGACGGCATGTGGTGGAATCCTCCGTTGATTTTCCTGCGTCTATACGCCGATCCATTGCTGCACAGGCTTTGACAAGATCTAGGCCATGTATCACGAATTTACGCTAGGCTGCGCGTGCTTGTGGACGATTTGTTTGCCGACTCCTAATTTCTTCAGGCAAACGCAATCCTTTCGACGCTATTAGCAGTTCGGAACCAATCCTCTTTGTTTGTAAGGAATAGTTTATGTCAAATATAAACTGGCGGCGTGTCGAATAGAGCGCCTTAATTTCTTCTGCATGATCGTATGTTACGATCCACGGGTGGTTCAACTTCAGAACAGCATCTGCAACTTTTTTATGCTCAATGGGATCGTAATAATTCGTGTATAGACTTGCCCCTTTGTTGAAATAGGGAGGATCAATACAAAAGAACGTATTTTCGGGTAGCCGCTTCTGCATCTGCCGCATGAAAGGTATGGCGTCAGAATTGGTAAGGTGAATCCGATTGCGGTACTTGGCTATTCGCTCTATCCGTTGCGCCAATTCCTGACGATTAAAGCGGCAGTCCAGTTTGTAATCGCCTGTTTGAGAAAGCCCCCCAATCATTCCAGCCCCTTTGATAATGCCGGAACGATTGGTTCTATTCAGAAAAAATGTTGCAAATGCGAGTTGAAGGGGGGCTTTAGTGTCAGGGGTACGTTGGATTTCTTTTTGCCGATGCCATTCCTTTATCGTAACGGGTGTGTTTTGTATCAATTCGACTAATTCTTCTGTTCGATTTAGAACGCAATCCCAAAACGACCAGATGGCAGTATCTAGGTCATTTATGTGTATATCGCTCACATGTCCGCCATAGAGCAGCGAAAGCGCGAGTCCGCATCCCCCAGCGTATGGCTCAACATAATGTCCACGCTCTAAACGGTTCTCATGAAGAATCGTAGTGAGGAGGTCATATAGGCAAGATTTCCCGCCGGGATACCGAAGTGGTGACGCAGTTCTAGCCATACTTTGACCACCTGTTTTTATGAAATTCAAAGGAAGTATAACATTTCCAGATTCGTCCGGCCAGAACCATTTTAGGTGCCACTCTTTTTGGTGCTTTCCGCCAGTTTACATATAACCTCCTTTAAGGAGTCCATGTCATTGACAAGCTGTGCCCCATTAAAATTTGCCGAATTTTCATGATGCTTTGTCGTGTTCCCATAGCCAGAAATACGTTCCACAGCTTGACGAAGTGACTTCATGTTTTGGCCATCACTAATGCCCATACCTTGAAGTTTCTCTTTGCTAAGGAAGCTATGAAAATCCGTAGTAGAGTTGCGACCAGCCTTTGCAGTCAAAGATTCCAAAAATGACCATGCCCCCACAGAAAGAAGGGGAGTATGATTCTCAAGATCAATTGAGCAAAGCGAATAATATATCTGTTCTAACTTAAAGCTGGGTATAGCCTTCAGTTTTTCGTGAATCTCACTTTCATAGGTGATGTTTTTTGGCTTCTCTGGTTTCTTTGGCGGTTTTTTCTTTTTCTTATTTCCGCCGCCTGTATTTGGAT
>JBAVWC010000498.1:0-7573 GCA_049697595.1 Alphaproteobacteria bacterium | reverse complement strand
CACAAGTCCTTTGAATTGTGCGATATATGGCCTTGCTTCCAGTGTATCCTGTGTGGCTTCGTCGGCCCCAAGATGCAATTTGCGCCATATCGGCGATTGCAAAAGCTTTTAACTGGTTTCGAAAATGAACAGCTGGCCGCGAAAAAAAGCGTGATGCCCCACCATCGCGGCTCAGTTGACGCCATTATTTATCTCATTTGTATGTAGTGATTTCCGATCTATGTTGCTGCATGTCCTGCCTGCAGATTTACAACATCATACAGAGGGGCCCGACGAGCATGCTACCCGTCGGGCCTTTATCTTATTTCCTTACTGCCTGACGAACAGCGTCTTTAGCGCCACCGACTGCATTCTGGATCTTTCCGACATTCTTTTCAGTCGAACCTTCGGCTTCCGTCTTCTTGTCGCCGACCACTTTACCGACGGCTTCTTTGACAGAGCCGGCAGCCTGTTTACCAATTCCTTTGAGACGATCTGTATCCACCATGATGTTTCCTTTTCCAACTTGTTGCCTAATGTTTGCCCCGGTTCTTGCGGCAGTGTCGTAAGGTGCCTCAACCTCACAACCCCCGCCTTGATACACATCAAGGTGGGTTATGATTTAACGAAGATCAAATACCTTGCAAAAAAACAAGTGAGTTAAGAATGCCTTGAAAAGGGCTGATTTAAAGCGCACGTTGCGCAAGCCTCGGTTACGGCCTTAGCACCTGCGGGTATTCATCGGAAACACATGAATAAAAATCATCATCAGGAACATATTCCTCGTCTGCGCGATTGGAAACGTATTCATCATTCACCGGTGTTCTGGATCGGCGTGTTCTTGTTCATTGCTGCGGTAATGATTTATATGCTGTCCGACAATCTCTTCTTATGGCCGCGCCAATGATCGAAACTCAAGCGCCTGTCTCGTCGGCCAAATCGACTGCGCAAGCGCAACCCCCGGATGCCTCCAAGGGCATGACCTTGTTCGTGATGATCGTGATGACCTTGTATTTCGGCAAGGAAGTCCTGGTGCCGGTGACGGTCGCGCTTTTGCTGACGTTTATTCTGGCGCCGCTGGTTGACCTGTTGCGGCGGATTTATTTGGGGCGCGTTCCTTCGGTTTTACTGGGCGTGCTTCTCGCCTTGAGCGTTATTACGGCGATAGGCAGTGTCATCGGGTCGCAAATCGGCGAATTGTCGGAGGATGTGCCGGATTACGTCACGGCTTTGGACAGCAAAGTCGCGACCGTCAAACATTACACAATCGGCGAATTATCGAAGCTTGCAAAAAGCGTCGGCAAGCACAGGGACGGTACACCGGCATTATCGCTCGGCATGCCAACCAATCAAACGCTGACGACGCAATCGAAAGCGCCTATGACGGCGCCAGCCGCTGCACTACCTTCGGGCCCGCTCGATTTCGTACAGCGTTATGCGTCGCCCATTCTGACGCCGCTCGGAAATCTCGGCATCGTGTTTATAGTCACGGTCTTCGCGCTTTTACAGCGCGAAGATTTGCGCGACCGGCTGATAAGGTTGATCGGTTCCTCTGACCTTCATCGCACGACTTTGGCTATTGACGAAGCCGGACGCAGATTGAGCCGTTATTTCGTTACACAGCTAAGCGTCAACACAGTTTTTGGCGTTGTCATCGGAATGGGTTTGATGTTCATCGGCGTGCCCAATCCGGTTCTGTGGGGCATTCTCGCGGGTTTGTTGCGGTTTGTTCCTTATGTCGGTTCGTTCATCGCGGCGATTTTGCCGGTGGCTCTGGCCGCAGCCGTCGATCCGGGCTGGACGACGGCGATATTAACGGCATCATTATACATAACGGTCGAGGCCCTGACCGGACAGGTCGTGGAACCGCTCATTTACGGCCACAGCACAGGTCTTTCTCCTTTTTCCGTCATCGTGGCGGCGATTTTCTGGTCGTGGTTGTGGGGCCCTATCGGACTTATTCTTTCGACGCCACTAACCTTGTGCCTTGTTACTTTGGGCAGGCACATCAAACGGCTGGAGTTTATCGATATTATGTTGGGCGATAGATCGCCGCTGACACCCGTCGAAAGTTTCTACCAGCGCATTCTTGCAGGCGATGCCGACGAGGTCTTGGATCTGGCCGAAAAGTTGCTCAAAGACCGCTCGCTATCGACATATTACGACGAGGTCGCCATCAAGGGACTGCAGCTCGCGGCGCATGACGTGGCGCGCGAAGCTCTCGACGGCGAGCAGTTGGTTCGCGTGCGCCATACGGTCAATCTATTGATAGGAGGATTGGAGCGATATGTTGATAAGCAGCCAGCACATCTAAAAACAGATGAGGGCCCGGCGCATTCCAAAGAAAGCGATCAGGTGCCGCGCAATCCCGATCCGCATAGCGTCAATCTGCCGCATGATCAAATCGTTCCGCCCTGGGAAAGTCCTTCTGCTGTTCTTTGCATTGCAGGGCGCGGGCCTTTGGATTCCTCGGCCTCCGCGATGTTGTCTCAGCTTTTGGGTAAACATGGCTTGGGAAGCCGCCTTGTAGATTATAATGAAGTTTCCCGCGAAAGCATCAATGCGCTCGACATCAAAGGCGTGGCGATGGCTTGCGTTTCGTTTCTTGATATCACCGGCAACCCCGCTCATTTGCGTTTTCTCATTCAGCGTTTGCGGCAGAGATTGCCGCAGGGAACATTAATTCTGGTCGGCATATGGCCGGTCAACGACCGCACTTTGAACGACGCGACCACGAAAGAAATTATCGGCGCGAATTATCTGACAACGTCGCTCGAACAGGCCGTAACAACCTGCGCGGAAGAAGCGCAGAAAGCGAGCAAGGCGGGATTGGGCTAAGTATCGCAACAATTTTGAACCAACTGGCGACCAGTCGATCCTTTAGCTTATATTCCGCTCACTGCGCAATTTATATAAGTGCAAAATTGTTGTCATGAAATCATCCGCAATAAACTGCGCGATCGGCACCCCATAAAAATTAATGTCGGTCGTCACTCGGTAATGAGAGACAATTTCGAGTTTGGTCAAGTTTGCCGAAATAGGCACAAGGTTGAATGTCGTGTCGTCTAAACCGAAATATTGCCCGCCAATTTTGACATGCTCATCGAGAGACCCATCCGGAAAAGAATCGGGGGTAAACCTGTAGTGCCAAGTAATGGAGCGATCTTCGATCCGGTTGGTTATCAGGGCAGAAAAATTGACCCCACGCTCCCATTTGGAATATCGAACTTCCCCTTCCGGTGTCATGACGTTCACACCTTCAACTGGTCGCGGTACGCCGATCCAATGCGTAAAATTTGTGGGCAACTCCTCTTTACGAATGTTTCGCGCATTCAATATTTCTTGCCAAATTCTGTGAGGGGGTGCAGCCACTTCAATGGAAACACGATCTTCGAGCAGTTGCGGCTGTTGTGAAGCCGTCGGTTCGATGACTATCAACGCTATGGGCAAGAGAAGAAAGGAGTTAAGCGTCGCTTTGCCTTTGTCGGACCATCTCAGGACGAGCCCCATAATCAAACCACCGATGCTCGATACAAACAAAAACAAAGGTGCTGCAAGAACAATGCAAACGGACCCTTCAAGCAGGGTTGCCGCAGAACCTATCAATGCGAGTGATATTGCAAGCCACGGAGCAAAAACCATCTCGCTAATCGAAGGTTTGGTGTTCCTGAGGCCATAAACGACAATGGCTCCAATTACAAAGGGCGTACCGAGCATAAAAGCAAACGAAATAACATTAGTGCCGAAGACCTGTGCAAAATGGCCGAAAAGAAACCGCATTGCGAGCCCATAGGCAGCGCCGAACGCAATCCACAAGGCGATCCACAATAATTCAACAGCTTTTATCAAGCGATAATCCCTTGGATAAGTTTAAGTTCCACACTCGAGCTACATCTTTGTGGAGATTTTGACAAGCCTGTTAGTTTTTCTGGTCGCAAATTCATATACTTGCGCTATAACCCCTTCATGCTCCGTTTAACCGAAATCAAACTTCCGCTCGACCACCCGCCTGAGGCTATTGCCGCGGCTGCGGTGGCTCGTTTGCAGATTGCGGCGCGGGATTTGGTTTCGTGTACGGTGTTTCGGCGGGCGCATGATGCGCGGAAGAAGTCGGCGATTAGTTTGATTTATTCGCTGGATGTCGTGGTGAAAGACGAAGCTGCGGTGCTGAAACGCTTTGAGAATGCGCCCGTGAAGGGCGGCGGGCTGGTTTTGCCAACGCCGGATATCGATTATCGATTTGTCGCGCATGCGCCCGCAAATTATACCAAGCGTCCTTTGGTGATCGGCGCGGGGCCGTGCGGGTTGTTTGCGGCGTTGATATTGGTGCAGATGGGATTTCGCCCGATCATTCTCGACCGGGGCAAAGTGGTGCGCGAACGCACCAAGGATACGTGGAAACTGTGGCGACGTTCGGTGCTTGACCCGGAATCCAACGTGCAATATGGCGAAGGCGGTGCCGGTACTTTTTCCGACGGCAAGTTGTATAGCCAGATCAAAGACCCGCGCCATTTGGGCCGCAAGGTTCTGACCGAATTCGTTAAGGCCGAAGCACCCGAGGAAATTCTGACCGAAGCGCATCCGCATATCGGCACGTTTCGTTTGGTCAAAATGGTCGAGAATATCCGCGCGACGATTGAATCGCTGGGCGGCGAATATCGTTTCCAAAGCCGGGTGGCGGATATTGATATCGATACTGACAAAGACGGCGCGCGGCGCGTGCGCGGCGTTGTGCTGGCGAATGGCGAGCATATCGAGGCGGATCATGTCGTTTTGGCTATCGGCCACAGCTCGCGCGACACGTTTCAGATGCTGCATGATCGCGGCGTTTATGTCGAGGCCAAGCCGTTTTCGGTCGGCTTCCGCATCGAGCATCCGCAATCGCTGATCGATATCGCGCGATTTGGCCCTTCGGCGGGGAATCCAATTCTGGGCGCGGCGGATTACAAGCTGGTGCATCATGCCGCGAACGGGCGCGATGTTTATAGTTTCTGCATGTGTCCGGGCGGCACCGTGGTCGCGGCGACATCTGAAGAAAACCGCGTCGTCACCAATGGCATGAGCCAATATTCGCGCGCCGAGCGCAACGCCAATGCTGGCATCGTCGTCGGCATCACGCCCGACGATTATCCCGACGGGCCTTTGGCCGGCGTCGCGTTTCAGCGCAAATGGGAATCTGCGGCCTTTGTCGCGGGGGGCGGCACCTATGCAGCGCCTGCGCAGCGTGTCGGCGATTTTATTGCGGGCGTGGCATCGACTTCGTTGGGCAGCGTTATTCCGTCTTATAGGCCCGGCGTTACGCCCACCGATCTTTCGCCCTGTTTGCCCGATTACGCCATTACCGCGATCCGCGAGGCGCTGACGGCTTTCGGTCGGCAGATTCGCGGTTTCGATATGGCGGATGCCGTGTTGACCGGCGTCGAAACCCGCACCTCGTCGCCAATCCGCATCAAGCGCGATGAAACATTCCAGAGTTTAAATACCAAAGGATTGTTTCCCGCCGGTGAGGGTGCGGGCTATGCGGGCGGTATTTTGTCGGCGGGAGTTGACGGCATCAAAATCGCCGAAGCCGTGGCGCAGAGTATATTGGCTGGTTTGTGATTATCTGTTTTATCACCGTTTTTATTCTTTCCCGCTATATGCGTCTGTTTTCTTTATATGGCAGCGGTTATTCTTAGGGCGTCTGAGAAGAAATTCTCGAGACCACGGGCCAGAGGATAAACATTTCATCCCGTCAAACGGATGATTTTTTACTCCTCTGGTTCCGTGCATATCTTTTAAAAAGGGGATTCAGATGAAAATAATCGACAAAACCGTGCTTCAGCAGGATCTTAACAGCAAGCAGGACATATTGCTGATTGATGTGCTGCCCGTGGAAAATTTCAACAAACAACATATTCCAAGCGCGATTAATGTTCCGTTCAAGGATAACGCGAACTTCGTGAAAGACGTCGAAGCCAAAGCCAAATCGAAGAGTCAACGCATCGTCGTTTATTGCGCCAATACGCAGTGTCCCGCCTCGCAACAAGCCGCTGAAAAGCTTGAACAGGCAGGCTTTGCAAATGTGCAAAGGTTCGAAGAAGGCGTTGAAGGCTGGTTCGCAACCAAAGCTGCAGCCTAGAAGAATGCACTCGAGTCTGATATTTTCACACGGAAGCACGCGATAAAAAATTGTCATCCCGGCGAAAGCTGGGGATCCAGTTTGAAAACTTTTGGTCTCTTGGGCTATCGGATTCATAAGACGCGCGGACGCGCTTTCTGGATTCCGGCTTACGCCGGAATGACGACTGTTCTATTTGAGAATATCGCGCCCTAGCCTTTAATCTCCGCATCCTTATGACGGGGCAAATCCTTAATGGGTTGCCACGCCGATGCCGTCGCGCGTTTCTGTTGAGGCTTCAGGCTTTTGATTACCCATTCCAGTTTACTGGCCTCGGAACGGTTTGCGCATTGTTTGGCGGCGATCATGCGCGCCGGGCGATTTAGACGCGTGAACATCGCCCCTTTTCCGGAACTATGCTTGCGGAATCGCGCCGCGAGATCGGTTGTAATGCCGGTATAAAGCCTGCCATTGGTGCATTCCAGCAGGTAGACAAACCATAATGCGTCCGATTTTTTCGTCATGGCCCCTTATATCACTCCCCGATATAACGTATGCGTATAAAATGAAGAAACCAACCCCTCGCCCGCCTTATGTTTAGCATCTATGTTGACGGAGACGCCTGCCCCGTGAAAGACGAGGTCGTGCGCGTTGCGGCGCGTTATTCCTTGCAGGTGACTATTGTGAGCAATCAGGGGCTACGCAGCAATATGGGGCCGCATGTGCGGGGTGTTTTAGTCGGGCCGGAATTTGACGCCGCGGATAACTGGATTGTCGATCATCTCGCCGCCGATGACATTGTCATCACGTCGGACATTCAACTGGCGGCACGCTGTTTGAAAAAGGCCGCTCAAGCGCTGACCCCTGCAGGAAAGATTTTTACCGACGAAAATATTGGTTCCTCATTAGCTATGCGGGAATTGAGTTCGTATTTGCGGGAAGCGGGAGAGATCAAGGGAAACAATCCGTCTTTTTCCAAACAAGACAGGTCTTCGTTCCTTCAGGCGCTCGACAAAATCATTCAAAAGAATAATCGACCAAAAATTTGATTGCCTTATCGTAAGACTGCACAGGCAATTGCGTAATGTCATCGACATCGAAGCGCTTTGTCACGGCAGCTCGAACAATATCTTCATCGATGTTTTGTTGCTGAGCGATATAAGCCAACAGAGCATAAACCGAAGTCAGCTCAAGTGCGTTACCCGCCGCTTTGGATTGGGGTGAGCTAATGGCCTGCATAATCTTACGCCGCCAGCGGCTGTGGCGATGCGCCAAAAACGTCCTGTACGCAAATGGCGTTGGCGAGGCGGATTTCGGGATCGATATTCTTCATCTTTCCCGAGGGAATGTGCGCGGCCCTTTCAATTTCCACAAGATATTGATAGGCCAAAACCTCGCCATATTTCACTTCGAGTTCTTCAAAACTAAGCATGATCTTATTCCTTAAAAAATGAATTTTATGTTCCCTACATTTAAAATGCTACATCCAGAAAG
>JBAVWC010000497.1:0-4649 GCA_049697595.1 Alphaproteobacteria bacterium | reverse complement strand
CGACACGCCCAATTGCAGGCCGATATCGGCCTGCGTCTGTCGCACATCGATAATAATCGTGTCGTCAACAACACGACCGAAATCGCGCGACAGATGAATCAGGTGACGTCCCAGTTTCTGTTTGACGGTTTGCAGCGCCAGCAATTCTATACGCCGGACATAGGCGCGCATACGGTGGCCGTTCAGCTTGAACAAATTCATGACAGCACCGGGACAAGCCAGTAAATGGGGCAGAAAATCCTCTGGCTGCAAAATCATGACGCTGCAATCGCTTTCGGCGATAATATCGACGGGACGCGACATCTGGTCGAACATCGACATTTCGCCGAACATTTCGCCTTTCTCAATCATCGACAGCAAGAACTCCTTGCCCTCGCGCGAAGTGACGGAGGCGCGCAAGCGCCCCGATATCAAACAGCCCATAAAGAACGGCCCTTGATCCCCGTCATGATAGACAAAATCGCCTTTTTTATAGGCGCGGTGTTCCGACTTGGCATAGATGGCGTTACGCACCGCAAGCGGAAACAGGTCGAGAATTTGAGTGTATTGCAAACATTCGCGTGACGGTAATGTCATGACACCAAAAGGGCAGAAGGAAAGTCCAGCGATGCGCCAAGCCTACCGGATGCCGGCAAGGATTGAAATAAAGTTTTATGCCGCAGGATCTCTGCCGGAGAAGGATATGCGCAACTCATTGAAAATAATGAAGCAGCAAGGGCGGAAAATGGGGGAAATCTGTCTCGATTTCTTCATGCCGGACAGCTTGTTTTGAAGGATGTTTTTGGTTTGGCGGCCAATTTGTAGGCAAAGCAGATTTTCCTCTTGCAATTTCTTCCTAACTATATGATTTAGAAGGCCATGCCGTCTTAGCTCAGTTGGTAGAGCATCGCATTCGTAATGCGAGGGTCGGGTGTTCGAGTCACCTAGACGGCACCATTCACTTAATGCCCGGAAATTTTGTCGGCGTGTTTGTCCGCATCAAGCTCGAACCACAGCGCGTTGAGAATGGCGAAGGCGCAGGCTAGGCCGAGGCCGAGGACCCAGGTGAAATACCACATGATTTTTTCTCCTTCTTTTCAGTAAAGGCTGCCACCTTGTTCGCGGATATAGGCTGTGGTGACTTTGCCGCGCAGGACGCTGTACACCCAGCTTGTGTAAGCGAGGATGATCGGCATAAAGACGGCGGTGACGATTGTCATGAGGAGGAGGGTCGATTGGCTCGACGACGCATCCCATACAGTCAGGCTGGCATTCGGATCGAGGGATGAGGGCAGCAGGAACGGGAACATCGAAACGCCAGCCGTCGCAATAATCCCGGCGATCGTCAGCGAATTACCGATAAAGGCGAGCAGGGGGCGGCGCGCGGCGGTGAGGAACACGATTAATGTTCCGAGAAAGGCGAGGCCCGGCGCAATCAGGGTTATCGGCCACAAGCTGTAATTGCTCAGCCAAAGGCCGCTTTCGCGCACCACGGTTTTCAGGAGCGGGTTTGAAGGGCCGTTAGGGCTGATGACGCTGGTGAAGCGATAGCCGTCGATGCCGTGGGCAATCCATACTCCCGCAACGGAAAAGAGAGCCAGCGTGACAAGGCAGGAGACGAGTGCGGTTTTTGTCGCGCGCCTCTGCACATCGCTGTCGGTTTTGATCGCAAGCCAGACAGCGCCCTGTGTCACGATCATCGACAGGCTTACCAAACCGGCGAGCAGCGCAAAGGGATTCAGTAATCCAAGCAGGGAACCGCTATAGGTCATGCGCATCGTGTCGTCGAAAGTAAAAGGGACGCCTTGCAGCGCATTGCCGACGGCGACGCCGAAAATAACCGGGGGCACGACGCCACTGATGAACAAACACCAATCCCAGAAACTGCGCCAGCCGGCATTCGGCATTTTGCTGCGGAATTTGATCGAGACGGGGCGCAGGATCAAGGTGCAAAGAACCAGAAACATCGCCAGATAAAAGCCGGAAAAGGCAACGGCATAGATATAAGGCCACGCGGCGAAAACCGCGCCCGCGCCCAAAATCAGCCAGACCTGATTGCCTTCCCATACAGGGCCGACGGTATTAATCATCACGCGGCGCTCATCGTCGTTTTTGCCGAGGAAGGGCAGCAAGGCTCCGGTGCCGAAATCGAAGCCGTCCATAACGGCAAAGCCTATCAGCAGCACGCCGAGCAAAGCCCACCAGATCAAACGTAGATTTTCATAATCGAACATTTTGCTTTCCTTAGGCTTGATCTGTTTGCGGGCCGAGCTTCACATATTTGGTCATAAGGAAAAGCTCGACGACCAGAAGCGTCGAGTAGAACAGCACAAACCCGCCCAGCGACACCCAAACATTCCCCGCTGTTGTCGAAGAGGCGGAAAGAAAAGTCGGCAAAACGCCGTCAATCGTCCAGGGCTGCCGTCCCATTTCGGCGACGATCCAGCCGAGTTCCGACGAAACCCACGGCAGCGGCAAAGTCCAGAAAGCCAGCGTCAGAAACCATTTCTGATCGAGCTTTCTTTGGCTGGCGAGCAGGAAGCCGTAGGCGAAGAGGGCTATGAAATAGAATCCCAGCCCGACCATTGCGCGGAAACTCCAGAACAGAATGGGAATATTCGGAATTGTGGATTCCGCCGCCGCGTCGATCATTTTATTGTCGGCATGTGCAACATCGTCGGTATAACGTTTCAGCAGCAGCGCATAGCCGAGGTCTTCCTGATGCGCATTGAACGTCTCGCGCAAAGATTGATTGTCGCGGTCGTGGCGCAATTTGTCGAGCGCGGTATAGGCGATCATTCCGTTGCGGATGCGGGCTTTGTTTGTTTCGACGAGTTCGGCAATGCCGGGAACTTGGGTGTCAATCGAACGCGTGGCGATCAGGCCCAGCAGCCACGGCAGCTTGATTTCAAAACTCGTCGTCTGGTTTTCGGGGTGGGGGATGCCGAAAACGGTCAGGGGGGCGGGGGCTTCTTCCGTGTGCCACACGGCTTCGATTGCCGCGATTTTCATTTTCTGGTTTTCGCTGGCGGTATAGCCGCTCTCGTCGCCCAGCACGACGACCGATAAAGCCGAGGCCAGACCGAAACACAGCGCGACCGTCATCGAACGTTTGGCGATTTCGATATGGCGGCCCTTCAACATGTACCACGCGCTGATTGCCAGAACGAAAACCGATCCGGTGACATAACCCGCGCTGACCGTATGCACGAATTTCGCCTGAGCGACCGGATTAAAAAGCACATCAAAGAAGCTGGTGACTTCCATACGCATCGTATCCACATTGAAACGCGCGCCCGCCGGATTTTGCATCCAGCCGTTCGCCACCAGAATCCATAACGCCGAAAGGTTTGTGCCCAAGGCCAGCAGCCACGTGCAAACCAGATGTTCCAGGCGCGAGAGTTTGTTCCAGCCAAAAAAGAACAGACCGACAAAGGTCGCTTCGAGGAAAAAGGCCATAAGCCCTTCGATCGCCAGCGGCGCGCCGAACACATCGCCGACATAATGCGCGTAATAGGCCCAATTGGTGCCGAACTGGAATTCCATCGTAATGCCGGTCGCGACGCCCATTGCGAAGTTGATGCCGAACAGTGTGCCCCAAAATTTCACCATATCGCGCCAGATGTCGCGGCCCGTCATGATCCATACCGTTTCCATAATTCCCAGCAGGATCGACAGGCCTAAAGTCAGGGGGACGAACAAGAAGTGATACAGGGCGGTGAGCGCGAATTGCAGACGCGAAAGCGAGACAACGTCCATCGTATCCATTTTGATTACCTTGGGTTTGCGGCGGCTGGCTGCGTCAGAAGCCGATCCATTACTACATTGGCATCCACATGCAGTCTTTGACTGGCGTCAAAGACCGTAAAACTTGCCAGAACGATGACGACCAGTTTGAAGATAAGAATCCCGGTAATTTCCCAGCGCAGGAATTGACGCGGTTTCGCGGAGGGGGATTCTGTTTGGGGCATTGGGAGGGGGCAGGAAAGTGCGAGACGAGGCTCACCCTATGCCAAAAGCCGGGAGTTGGATATTCGTACACATACGCAGGTCGGTGCAGTTCTCGACCTTTTTATGGGCGATTGATTGTGTGTCGGCGTCGCGGTTACTCGTGATTTAAAGAGCCGAGAAAAAAACGAAGCAAAGATTTATTCCGGGCAGGCGCAGACGGCAGCGTTTTTTGCTTGGATCCACACAAGGCGGCTCTTTCTGCGTGATGGAGGGTTATCATCTCCTCAACCTTAGCGATTGCTTTAGTTAAGGCAGGCAAATCTCCCTGCGCTGCCTGACGTAGTTCAGGTGTGTTGAGAAAAGGGGTGACTGTGTTGTCTGACATGAGAATCTCCAACGGACAGGCAAAGGAGGAAGAAGTTTAGTTCTTCTTGCCTTCCTTGATCTTGCCTTCCTTGAACGCAACATGCTTGCGTACGACGGGATCGTACTTTTTCAGTTCCAGCTTGTTGGTGTTGTTCTTGGGGTTCTTTTTGGTCACGTAGAAAAAGCCCGTGTTGGCGGAGCTGACCAGCTTGATGTCGTTCTTTGCTTTAGCCATTTTATATATCCTAAATTTTGTTCGGCATACGCCAATTAACCCCAACGCCCCTCAATAGGGGCTGTAAGGGGCGCATTGTCGTGAAAACGGGTCTATTTGTCAAGTTTAATCGGATACA
>JBAVWC010000496.1:0-2810 GCA_049697595.1 Alphaproteobacteria bacterium | reverse complement strand
CCTGAGAAGCGGTCAGAGCTGGCCAAAAAGGCGGCTGCTAAACGGTGGAAGAAGGATTAGGGGCACTTAGCGAAGATTATCTTCTTCGGGCTGATCTGAGATGTCGTGGAACGCATACTGTTTGGTCCAGCCTTTTTCACGCAAATAATTGAAGTACGCCGTCCTTGAGACGCCAATAGCATTAGCAATTTCGCTGGCGTGTGAGCCTTGGCTGCGCATTTCTAGTATGACTTTTTCTTTTTCTGTCGTGATGAGCGGCGTTCTTCCGACAACGACACCGCGCGCTTGGGCGGCAGCAATTCCCTTCCTAGTACTTTCCGCATGGGCGGTAGTGAAATTATTCACAACACGCTTCGGGGGCAATTTCTCGCCATCTGATGGCGTTTCAATGACGACCCATTTTCTGTTTCTATTCTGCAAGATATCAGGACGCCTAGCCATGGACCGCCTAACGTTCATTTGAGGCATTTTCGAAACAATCTGAACACCACCAGCCCTCAGGGCGTCTACGATCTCGGCTTCTGTCAACGCTCTACCGGCTTGACGAATTATAATCACCGCACATTCCGGCAGCGATTTTCCATAAAATGGACTGTCAGGGCCGATGGGTTGCGGTTGACCAGGCTGGGTGGGCGTTTCGGTGGACGGTTGCGCCGCGGTAGCGCGCCTCGGATCAACTGCGTCATCCGCGACGCTTGCCATGGTTGCCTGTATATCCTTCAGGACTTCGATCGTGCGCACAAGCTTTTCCTCTAGAACCCGAAGCTCCTCATCCTTCTTTTCAAATTTATCACGCAAATCCCCACGGCGCGCCTGTGTTTTCACAAGTGTTGCCTCGTAGTCATCCCAGGGATTTTTTGCAGCGTTGTCTGCCATAATCAGGCTTATAAGCCTTTGTTGAACTTCGTGCAAACAGTACACATATGAGCGATTGACGGATGGGGCGTTAATATGACTATAATTAGGCATGGGTCGGATTCGTCTGCCCTGGATACACAAACGGCTTGCTGAGGGGGTCTAGACCTCAACAAGCCGAATGGATAGTCCGTCTAAGGTTTTCCAGTCCCTGCCGGGAAAGGTCCTTCCGTGGATGGAGGAATCCTACTGAAGGGGGCTGGAAAGTCAAGTGAAACCTTGATTCGTAAGGAACATTCCTCCCATGTCTAATGACAAAACCGTACCTGTCCGTGAGCATTACCGCATTCACCACGGCCTACCGCGCTTCGTGCGCTTTCACTGGCGCGCTCCGCGCTCGACTAAAAACAGCACCCACATTTCGTCTTTGCTGTAGCCCCTAGAACTGGCGAGGGCGCGAGCCCTCCCCAGCGCTTTCTACGGATTTCCAAAAGGACTCGGCGGCGAAAAAGACCGCCGGGTCTTTATGGACTCTTGCGATTTATGCTTGACGCTACGCATTATGGGTATTATTGAAATGCCTATGAACACGCTCTCCCTCGAAAAACGCACCCAAATCCTTGGCATGATGGTTGAGGGAATGAGCATCCGCGCAATCAGCCGTTTGACCGGCGCAAGCAAAAATACCCTGGTTAAGCTCCTGGCCGATGCCGGGGAAATCTTCGCGGCGTATCATGACGAGCATGTGCGTAACCTGTCGTGCAAGCGCCTCCAGCTTGACGAGATTTGGAGCTTTGTTGGCTGCAACGAGAAGAACGTAACCCCTGAGAAGAAGGCCGAAGGCCAAGGCGACATCTGGACTTGGACGGCCATCTGCGCCGATACCAAGCTTATCGCTTCTTGGTTCATTGGCGACCGCACCGCCGAGACTGGCACCATGTTCACCTGCGATCTGCGCAGCCGCCTGGCCGAACGGGTCCAGATCACCACGGACGGCCATCGCGCCTATCTGCAAGCCATGGACGCGGCGTTTGGGGATGACGTGGATTATGCCATGCTGACCAAGATTTACGGGCCATCCAGTGAGGGGCAGAAGCGTTACAGCCCAGCTCAGATCAAGGGCATCAGCAAAGTATGCTGCACCGGCAATCCGGACGTGAAACAGATCAGCACTAGTTATGCCGAGCGCCAGAACCTTTCCATGCGTATGGGGATGCGCCGCTTCACCCGGCTAACGAATGGTTTTTCTAAGAACGTTGAGAACCATGCTCATGCGCTGGCGATCTACTTCATGCACTACAATTTCGTGCGCATCCATCAGACACTGCGCTGCACCCCGGCCATGGCGGCAGGTGTGACGACTACCTTGTGGTCCCTGGAGGACATGGCAAAGATGTTGGAAAAGAAGGCCACGGCAAAACGCGGTCCGTACAAGAAGAAGGCTGTTTAATGGCGCTCCAATACCACCCGAAACCAGGAACAATAGTGATTTGCGACTTTAGGCAAGGCTTTAGGGTTCCTGAAATGGTCAAAAAGCGCCCGGCTGTTGTTGTAAGCCCGCAAATTCAGGGGCGCCCGAACCTATGCACAGTGGTCCCTATCAGCACTGATGCTCCGAAGATAAAAGCTCCGTACCATCTTGAGCTGCCAAATTTACAGCTGCCCCACCCATATGAAGATGGACGCCCCACCACCTAAAACTTTTGTTGTGTTGGGCCCGAGGCTATGTCGCCCACAACGCCCATGACCCAGCAGAAACAAAAATTTTTGCGCCGCTTTTTTCAAAAAGCGGCTGCTTTCCTCTCTCCGAGGCGCCGGCCTCTGGCGTGCGGCCTTTCCCGTGATACATATAAGGGTAAGAAGCACTGACGGAGGGAAGCGATGCCGGGAAACGTCTCGCCGCAAACCGTGAAGCGCCGCGCCAGCGCGCCTCTGTTCGCCGCGCTTGTGGCGCT
>JBAVWC010000495.1:0-2401 GCA_049697595.1 Alphaproteobacteria bacterium | reverse complement strand
GTGTTATACTCACAAGGTCAGGCGCGCATGCGCTTCTATTGTCTATCGAACGTTGAGGTTCTTATGTCCGGCCATTCAAAGTGGGCCACAATCAAGCACAAGAAGGGCGCGCTCGATGCCAAGCGCGGCAAGATATTAACCCGCATCATCAAGGAAATCACCATCGCCGCAAAGGGCGGCGGCGACCCGGATGGCAACCCACGCCTGCGCACCGCGATTCTTGCCGCCAAGGCTGAGAACATGCCCCAGGAAAACATCAAGCGCGCCATCCAGCGAGGCACGGGCGAACTCGAGGGCGTGAACTACGAAGAGATCAAGTTCGAAGGCTACGGCCCTGGGGGCGTCGCCATCATCGTGGATGTGACGACGGACAATCGCAACCGTGCGGTGAGCGAGATTCGTCACGCATTCTCAAAGAATGGCGGCAACCTGGGCGAGTCAGGCTCGGTGCGGTTTATGTTTGCGAAAAAGGGTCTCATCGCGGTTGAGAAGTCCGCGGCCAGCGAAGACAAGCTGATGGATATCGTGCTCGAGCACGGCGGCGAAGACCTCAACGACGAAGGCGATACCTGGGAGATTCTCACCGATCCGGGCTCGTACGAGCAGGTCCTCAACGCCGTCAAGGCGGCCGGGGTTCCGATGGTGATGAACGAAGTGACCATGGTCGCGTCCACCTATACCAAGCTTGAGGGCTCGCCCGCGAACCAGATGATTCGATTGCTCGAGGCTCTGGAAGACTGCGACGATACGCAGAACGTCTACTCGAACTTCGACATGGATGCGGAGCAGATGGAACAGGCGGCCGGCTGATCCGGCGTCAGGCAGGCATTCAAAAGGCCGCCCGGTTGTGGCGGCCTTTTTCGTATCATCAGATTTCTGCGATTGAGGGAAGGAACGAACGTTGAGCCGAACTGCAAGGTTTTTCTTTTTTGTCTTGGTGGCCGGAACGCAGGTGGCAGCAGCCACAATCGCAATAGCTCAGGCTCCCGACAGCCCAGTGGCGGAAGTGCGCAGTGCGAAGAGCTGGGAGTTTGGGCCATTCATCAACTACGGCAATGGCTTTGGCAACCGCGACTCTTTCAAGTTTCTCTCCGCGGGCGTTCAGGGCGGCAAGAACCTGACCCGGGTGATGCACGCCGGAATCTTCAGCGGACAATTTGAGTTTGGGGCCAACATCATGCCGCTTTGGCAGGCCTACACGCCAGCCGCGGGCGTGCAGAGCTTCTCTTATCCGCTGCCGGGCGGCGGAACGGGCTACTCGGAGGGTCCATTTGGCGGAGGCACTTATTACGGGGCGAGCCTCACGCCGGTGATCCTGCGCTGGAACTTCCTTTCGAAGTCACACCGTTTTCAGCCGTGGTTTCAGGCCGCAGGCGGGTTGATTTACACCACGCACAAGTTTCCGCCTGACCTTCTGGTTCCTCACGGAACCCCCGGCGGGACCTCGGTGATTAACTTTACGCCGCAGGGCGGTGGAGGATTTCACTACTTCACTCGCTCCCGGCGGTCGATCGACGTGGGCGTAAACGGCGTCCACATCTCGTCGGCCTCGCTTGGCGATCGCAATCCCGGGGTGAATGCGAGCATTCAGGTGCAGGTTGGTTACACATTCTGGAAATAGCAATTCACAATCCCGGGCGGGCGTCGGGTGCGCCTGGGAGGAGCGAGCATGAGCGGGCAGGTAGTTGAGTGCGTTCCAAACTTCTCTGAGGGCACTGACGCCCGGCGGGTCGAGGCGATTGTGGCCTCGATGCGCGAGGAGGGGGTTCGCCTGCTCGACTGGTCAATGGATGCGGACCATAATCGCTCTGTTGTGACGATTGCCGGGGAGCCGGCCGCGGTGGTTGAAGCTGCCGTGCGCGGAGTGGGCAAAGCCGTTGAGCTGATTGATCTGACGCGCCAGCAGGGAGTGCATCCTCGCATCGGCGCTGCGGACGTGGTCCCATTCGTGCCTGTCTCGGGCATCAAGCTGGAGCAATGCGCTTTGCTGGCCCGCCAGGCGGGGCTCGAAATCTGGCGCCGCTACGGCGTTCCGGTATTCTTTTATGAGGCGGCAGCGGCTCGACCTGACCGCGCCAACCTTGAAGAAGTGCGTCGAGGCCAGTTTGAAGAGCTCCGGGAGGCGGTTCGCAAGGAAGCGACGCGGCGGCCCGATTTGGGAGGGCCCTGGTTGCATCCCACCGCGGTGGCATGTGCGGTGGGCGCACGCAAAATTCTGGTGGCCTATAACATCTATTTCGATTCGGCCGACGTCTCTATTGTGCGGGCCATCGCGCGAGAAATTCGCGCCGCCAACGGAGGGCTGAAGGGGGTAAAAGCCATGGGGGTTCTGGCCCATGGGCGGGCGCAGCTTTCAATGAATATCACTGACTTTCAGGTTACGCCGATCTCGCAAGTTTTT
>JBAVWC010000494.1:0-1938 GCA_049697595.1 Alphaproteobacteria bacterium | reverse complement strand
CGCGCGGATTGGCTCGTCGGTACCGCTCAATTCTGCTCCGTCGTCTGATGCTTTTCAATTGCCGAATCGTGCCCCGATTGTTTTGCGGGATCGGGTCCTACTGAGCAATTCCCAGTTCGCGAAGCATGAAGGCGTAGTCGAAAGCGATCTCTTTCAGATAGTCATAGCGTCCGCTGGCGCCGCCATGACCGGCTTGCATGTTTGTCAACAAAAGCAACGGAGTGTTATCCGCCTTCAAAGTCCGCAGCCTGGCGACATACTTAGCCGGCTCCCAATACATAACCTGGCTGTCGAAGAGTGATGTCTTGACTAACATGGTCGGATAACTTCCGGACTTAAGGTTGTCATATGGCGAGTAACTCAGCATGTAATTAAAGTAAGCCTCTTCGTTTGGATTGCCCCACTCTTCATACTCGGGAACGGTGAGCGGCAGCGTGGTGTCAAGCATGGTATTCATCACATCGACAAACGGCACGTGGGAGACGATGGCGCGAAAAAGATCGGGGCGCATATTCACGACCGCGCCCATCAAAAGCCCTCCCGCTGACCCGCCCTCAATGCTTACGCGAGCCGGATCGCCATAGCCCGAGGCAGTCAAATGTTCCACGCAGGCAATGAAGTCAGTGAAGGTGTTGCGCTTCACAAGCATCTTGCCTGCATCGTGCCAGGGTTTGCCCAGATCGCCGCCGCCGCGAATGTGCGCATAGGCCATCACTACGCCGCGGTCGAGCAGGCTGAGCCGGTTGCCGCTGAAGCCGAGCGGCAGAGCGTAGCCATACGATCCGTAGCCGTAAACATAAAGCGGATTACGGCCCGCTTCTCGCTTGTCTTTGCGATAGACCAGCGAGATGGGAACCTTTACGCCGTCTGGCGCAATAGCCTGAATGCGCTCACTGGTATAGAGAGTGCTCTCGAAGCCGCCGGGAATTTCAAGCTGCTTCAGAAGCGTCGACGCCGCTGCAGCCACATCGTATTCGAACACGGAACTCGGCGTGACCAGGGATTGGTAAGCATAGCGGAAGGTGGGCGTATCGAAAACCCGATTCACATGCGGATAGGCACTATAAGCTGGATCGGGAAATTGAATCTCGCCGCTCGGTTGAGCTTCAGGGCCGCATGCGGGATCAGAGCTGGCGAAGCGCCAAACGCGCAACCGCGGCAGGCCGTCTTCGCGTTCGCAGGCCACAAAAAAGCCGGCGAACAAATCCACATCTTCGAGCATCACGTCTTCGCGATGAGCAATGAGTTCAGTCCAATGATCGCGCCCCGGCGATGCGACCGGAGCCGTGACCAGCCGGAAAGTTCTTCCCCGATCATTAGTGCGAATAAACCAAAGGCCATTGCGATGATCGATGGAATACTCATGCTCGTCTTCGCGCGGACTGATGATGGTGAACGAACCTCGCGGCTCGTCTGCCGCCAGCACGCGCGATTCGCTGGTGGTGTGGCTGGCTGATTCCAGAACCAGAAACTTGCCGTCGCGGGTGCGTCCCGCGCCAATGTTGAATCGCTCATCATCGTCCTGATACACCAGGAAGTCAGCGGCGAACGGCGCGTCCCGCAAATGCCGCCATAGCTGATATTGGCGCTTCTGCTCTTCGTCCTCAACGGTATAAAAAAGCGTCGCATTGTCCGCAGCCCAAACCACTGAGCCAACGCGCTCCACTTCACCGGGCAGAGTTTTGCCGGTGGTCAGGTCTTTGATGTGCAGCGTGTATTGGCGAAATCCCGTGGTGTCGGTGGTGTAGGCCAACCAGCGGCCGTCGTCGCTGATGTCTGTGTCGCCGATTGCAAAAAAGGCGTGGCTCTGCGCCAGCTCATTGCCGTCCAGGATCACCTGCTCCGGCGCCTCCTTGGTTGCGTTGGGCCCGCTGTGCGTCCGGCAATGGATGGGATATTGCAGCCCCTCTTCGGTGCGCGTGTAATACCACCAGTTGC
>JBAVWC010000493.1:0-2061 GCA_049697595.1 Alphaproteobacteria bacterium | reverse complement strand
AATCTATACCGGCCTCGACCATCCTTTGATTATCGCTTCGCCACCCGGCCAGAATCAGCGCCTGCGATAAGCGGGCATTTGAATAGGAAAGGCTCTTCTCAAACCATCGCCAAGATGAGGAATGACTGCGCTCATATATATCGAGAAGCCGATCGGCAAGTGTATTGCGCATCCTCTGAATGGCCCTGTCCCCGGGGAACCAGTCCAGGTAGGCTTGCATTCCGAGAATACAGAATGCCCAGGCACGCGGACTGGTGAAGTCGAGTGTTGCAGGGACAGCGGCCTCGAAGAGTCGGCCCGCCGCCCCTCTCAGACCTGAATCTCGTGATGTCCCGAGCACAGTTCCCAGCGACCACAAAGCACGGCCGTGACTATCGTCCGACCCAACGTCTTCAAGCCAGCGGCGGTCATAGCCGAGGAAATTCCTGAACCTGCCTGTTTTCGTATTGAATGCCAGCCATAAGAAAGCGAGGTAACGAGTGGAGTGGCTTAGATTAAACTGTTCGTCCAGATCCCCCCGTGAAGCTTCCATGAGGGTGGACACTATCAGCGCACGCGCGTTGTCGTCGGTCGTGTAGCCCTCGGCTGAGTTTGGTACGCTGAAGATCGCATGCTGCAGAATACCCGTACCGTCAGTGAGCCTCGACATGTGGTCCGAGTTCAACGCGGGAAGGAAGTCGACAGCGCCTGCCGCCGTATCGTCCTTCCGCGCTGCCTTCGGCTGCAGGGTGCGCTCGAAGCGCGCGCGCTGGAAGCTTGCCATATACTTTCGCGCTGTCTTGGGCCATATAGTCTCGCGTGAATGGAGGTATGCGCGTTTGCGCATCGCATGTCGCTCCGCGTCGTTACCCAACAATTGAAGCACCGCTTCTGCGATTGCGCCGGGGTTTTCAAATGGTACGAGAACGCCTCTCTTGTCTGCTAAGAGTTCCTTAGCATGCCAGTACGGCGTGGAAATGATTGCCTTACCCGCTCCGAGTGCGATCGCGAGAGTTCCGGAAACAATCTGCGCTTCTTGTCGGTATGGTGTAATGTAGATGTCCGCCGCACCAACATGCTCAACAAGTTCTTCCGCGCTCACAAAGCGGTTCACGAGGATCAGATTCGATGAAACGCCGAGCTGCACAGCCAAAGCTTGGAGATCTTCCCGATATCTCTCGCCGTCGCGCCGACGTATGTGTGGATGCGTGACCCCGGAGACAATGTAGACCACGTTTGGATGTTTTGCGAGAATCGCGGGCAATGCTCGAATGACGTTTTCGATTCCCTTATTCGGCGACAAAAGGCCGAAAGTCAGCAAGACCGACTTTCCCTCGGTGCCGAAGCGGTCCTTGAAGTAATTCGGGTACATAAACTGAAAGTCAGGCACCCCGTGTGGAATGATATCGATCTTTCCACCCGAAACTGAATATACGTCCCGCAGGAACTGCGCAGCCTGTTCGCTCATGACAATCAGCCGATCGGAAAGACGCGCAATCTCCTCAAGCACAGAACGCTGGTCTGGATTCGGGTCGCGCAAGACGGTGTGGAGCGTTGTCACAACGGGCATCTTCAACTTGCGCAGCAAGGCGAGCACATGGCGTCCCGCCACGCCACCGTAGATCCCATATTCATGCTGCAAACAGACCAGATCGTTGCCATTGAAATTGAGAAACTCCGCTGCCCGTTCGTACGAGGCCAGATCTTCCTGCTCCAACTCCAAGCGAACTTGCTCCGGATATTGATAGCTTGACTCCGGATCGTTGACGGGAATGGCAAACAAGCGCCCCTCCCCGTACTCGACAGTGAGAGCCGCACACAGATCGCTGGTAAAGGTCGCAATCCCGCACTGACGCGGCAAGTAGTTTCCCACAAAAGCAATACGAGTGGGCAAAGGCAAGCTGCAAGTCCTTGGCACAACCGTCCCAAGAGGCGAAGATTGAGGAACCCTTTGCAGTTCTTCCACATGGTTCGGTGCAGCATTAGACATCATGGTCCGCCTTAGCTTGTAGAGACATCGCGCAAGCCATCTCTGCTTCACTTGCTTTCGGGCACTGCTCGGTCAAGTGCCCAGGGTAAGCA
>JBAVWC010000492.1:0-15358 GCA_049697595.1 Alphaproteobacteria bacterium | reverse complement strand
CTTTCTTGCGCGAGACGGGTGAGGGGGTGGCAGGGATAAGAACGGCTGATTGACGCCCCACCGCCGCCGTCCTAGTCTTTACGGTAAGCATAATGATTCGGAGGCGGCGATGGAGCGGCTTAAGCAGGCGTTGGAAGACCTCGACGAAGCGATTTTCGCGCTGGAAGATAAAGTCAGTTTCGAGGCCGTCAACCGGCGCGAGACGATCAAACGGCAATCCGACATTTTCAAGCAAGGCCGCGCGCGCGAGGCCGAAATTCTGTCCGTGACCCAAAAAGTCGCGGCGCGGCTGGATCACACCATCGAGCATGTCGAACGTATTTTAAGCCGTTAACCAAAAGGTGAGCGCATGAGCAAACAACCGGTTAAACTTGCGATCAAGCTGTATGACCGCGAATATGTCGTCAATTGCGGCCCGGGCGAAGAGGCCCGTTTGCGCCAATTGGTCGATCTCGTGCAAAAAGAAATGGAAGCCGTTGACGGCAAAGTCGGCAATTCGACCGAACCCCGCCATTTGATGCTGACCTGTTTATCCTTGGCGGACAAGCTGTTAGAGGCAAGAAACGGGGTTAAGAGCCAATTATCCCAGCAAGAAGATATGTTCGTCGCCGCCGTCGACCACCTCAAAGACCGCGTCACCCAGCTTGCTTCGCAGGTCGGAAGAGCGTAAAATCATCAGTGGAAGGCTTCTGCGCGACGCGATTGGTAGCCATATCCCCAGGGCCGATAATTAGAACTCCTAGGGAACTGTCTCTGTCTTGACCGTGGTTAAGATATATGGTGCCCACCTGCTTATGCAGGCCATGGAGGAATGCAATCCGCCGGTCGATGTGGGGCCTTCCGCTTTTTCCCCTGCTATAAAACATGCCCCATTCTTTTGTTAACACGCTGGAACACAAACACCGCCTGCGCACCGAAATGCGCGCCAAAAGGCGGGGGCATCCCCACAATACCCCCGCCTCTTTTCAGGCGATGTCCGAAGGTTTTTTGCGCCATATCGCCCTTAAAGAAGGCTCGGTGATCTCCAGCTATCACGCTTTCAACGACGAAATGGACCCGGATTTTTTGACCCACGCCCTGCGCGCGCGGGGGCACAAAATCGCCCTGCCGATTGTCGTCGGCAAAGGATTGCCTTTGGCTTTCCGGCACTATGACAAAGGCGATGTTTTGGAGGCGAACGCGATGGGCCTGCACGAACCCCTTGCCACTGCCCCTTTGGTCGAGCCCGACGTTATGCTCGTGCCACTATTAGCCTTTGACCCCTTACGCAACCGACTGGGGTATGGCGGCGGCTTTTATGACAGGACGATTGCCGGACTTCATCGGCGCAAGCCGATTTTAACAGTCGGCATCGCCTATGCCTATCAACAGCTTCCCGAAATCCTCACCGAGCCGCACGATATACGCCTGGACAAAATCGTGACGGAAATTAATGTTCTGTAAAATCCATATTTTTATCATGTGGCCGCCATAATCGGGCCCAACTTACCTGCCATTCTTAGAATGTTACTCTTAGCAACCTATGGAGCGAAAAATGATTGCAGCGTCTCATCGACACATCGCCTTGACTGTTTTCGCGATGTCTTTGTCATTGAGCCTTCCCGCCCTCGCGCAAACGAGCGGCAATCCTCCCCCTGCAAACAATGTGGCTCCCGAAGGAGATCACGGCGGCTGGGGCAATGAAGGATTCGAGCATCAGGAATTCCGCGAAGAAATGGCGCAAATCCGCAAAGAGCACGAAGAAGTCGAAGCCGCGCAGGACAAGCTTATGGACAAATGCGTGAACACGTCAGGCACACAAGCCGAAACCTGCAACAAGGAGAGACAAGAACTGCATGACCGGCGCGACAAACTGCGCGAACGCGCCCGCATCCTGCACGAAAAAATGAAAGCCGCCCACAAGGATCACCCCGAAAACGGCACGCAGACAAATCACGGCGAGGGAACGACGCCCCCGGCAACACCCGCACATCAATAACCGACGTATCGTCGAACCAAATAATTTCCGTAGCTTTCTTCTCCTTCCCCCTCGATGGGGGAAGGCCGGGATGGGGGTGACAGTTCCGACAGAACAAACGTCGGCGTCTGTCCCGGCATCACCCCCACCCAACCCTCCCCCATCGAGGGGGAGGGCTTTCTCTCATGCGGAAATTATCTGATTTGACTATAAACAAAAACCCCTCTCTGCCCAATTTGGGTAGAGAGGGGTTTTATCTGGTATTAATTGGATCGTTGGCCGAATGACAGACCTCATCAGATAAAACAGGGACCACCATTGTATTTGAAGAGGTAAATGTTGTTGCGGCCAAGCTCCTTATGGTCAGGGGTTGTTGGTTAGATCGTATATGTGAACTTCATCGTCATTGCCGACAGCCAACTGGCGACTATCAGGGCTGAATTGCACAGGCCCCATGCCGTTAAAGCTGCTGTATTCTATGGTTTTAAGCAGAGCGCCAGTAGCCGCATCCCAAAGGTCGAGTTGCAACAGACTGTGCAACGAAGCCCCCTCGGTTGCCGCGATATAGCGGCCATCAGGACTAACCGCGATTGAATGAACATCGTGTTTTGTTCCTGAGTAAGCACGGATCAGTCTTCCGGTGCTTGGGTCCCAAGCTTTTACAAGACCATCACCATTGGCATTACCGCCTGCTACACCATGTGCACTGGTAATGATTTCCCCATTTACAGGATTCAGTGCTATGGTTTCCAAAGAGTCTTGCGAAATCTGGAATTGAGAAACCTTTACATTCTTCTCATAATTCCAAGCCTGCACATCACCGGTTGAATAAGCCCCAATGACGAGCTTTTTGGCACTGTCGACGATAATCATGTTCGGATTAACAACTATGCCCCATGGATTTTTAAACTGTCCGATGTGCTTGATCGGCTGCCATGTCTTGGTGTCATAGACCGTAATCCACCCCCCTGAACTCCCGTCCACTGCCACCGCTAACTTGCCGTCCGGTGATAGAGAAAAAGCTTCCACATACTTGTATAGCCCTCCTCCATAACCAGGGTCTTCTATGTATTTGGGGATTGGGGAATCTGATGCTACCGTCGGTATTAATGTCAACGCTGCATCCTTTGCATCAGCATCAGGATGTCCAGGCAAGGCTTCTCCGGAGGATGGCATTATGAAATATTGGTTGTCCGGCGAAATTGCGAGGCCAGTATAGCTAAATTGAGTCCCCCTGGCGTTCCACAACTGCTCGTCGTTTACAACATCCCAAAGGTAAGCTTGGCCAATGCCACGAACCGCAATTTTGCTTTGGTCCGGACTCCACGCAAGCTCCATAATGCATCGTGAATTTGAAAAGGATCGGCTGAGTTTCTCGTTATCGAGAAACCCATCATCGGCTGCTTGTGCATTTTGCATCATGATTACTCCAAAAATAATCAGGCTGCGAAAAAAATTGCCCACAAAAAACCTCTATTGTTGGAGATCACAGATTCTAACAAACCCCTCTCTACTTAGATAGAGAGGGGTTTTATTATTTAAAGACTATCGTCTTCCGTTTTTATCCGCGGCCTCGCGGTGCTGCGGATTTTCCTTTGTAGGGGCGCGCACCTTCCGGCTTGCCAGCATAGGGCTTGCCACTGCGAGGTTTGCCGAAAGGCCTGTCGCCTCTCGGTTGATCGCTGCGTTGAGGCCTGTCTTCGCGCGGTCTGTCGCCCGCTGGTCTGTCACCCCTTGGCTTATCGCCATAGGGACGGTCGCTCTTGGGGCGGTCGCTGTGAGGACGATCACTGCGAGGGCGGTCGCTGTGGGGTCTGTCGGCAAAAGGTCTGTCGCTTCTTACGCGGCTGCTCGGCGACCAATCGCTGCGGACTTTTTCGCCGCGCGGCTTATCGCTGTGCGGGCGGTCGCCAGAAGGACGTTCGCCCCGGGGTTTGTCGCCATAGGGGCGGTCGCTCTTGGGACGATCACCGTAGGGCCTGTCGCCTCTGGGCTTGTCCCCAAATGAACGTTCAGCTCTTGGCTTATCGCCGTAAGGTTTATCGCTTTTGGGCCTATCGCCATAGGGTCTTTCGCCGCGCGGTTTGTCGCTATGCGGCTTGTCCCCGAATGAACGTTCGGCTCTGGGCTTATCACCATAAGGCTTATCGCTTTTGGGTCTGTCGCCATAGGGCCTGTCGCTCCTTGGTTTGTCACTATGGGGCTTGTCGCTATGCGGCTTGTCCCCGAATGAACGTTCGGTTCTTGGCTTGTCGCCATAAGGTCTGTCGCTCTTCGGTCTGTCACTATGCGGCCTGTCGCCTTGTGGCCTGTCGCCGTCCTTTTTCCAGAAAGGCTTGCGTGCGCCGGAACCAAATCCTCTGCGCGCTCCGCCGCCACCGCTGCGCGCGGCAGGGGCATTCGGATCTTCGCCGTTCATCAGGCGTTGAATAGCGCGCCATTTGGCGTTGTCGGCTCCTGTAAGGAAGCTGACGGCGTGGCCTTCTGCGCCGGCGCGCGCGGTGCGGCCGATGCGGTGGATGTAGTCTTCTGGCACTTGCGGCATGTCGTAATTGATGACATGCGCGATATGTGGAATGTCGAGGCCGCGCGCCGCGACATCGGTTGCCACCAGAATGCGGTATTTCTTGTCACGGAAATTCTCGATGACGCGGTTGCGCCGTCTTTGTTGCAGATCGCCGTGGATAGCATCGGAATGATGCTGGTCTTTGTTCAGTTTGGCGGCCAGTTTTTCGGTGCCAAATTTGGTTTTGACGAAGATGATGACGGTGCCTTTGCGCGCGTCGAGCTGTTCGAGTAGGCGGCTGTATTTTTCGGCATCGTTGGTCGGGATGACTTCCTGCTTGATTTTATCCATCGGCATTGTTGTCGAGCCGACCGCGACGCGGACGGGATCGCGCATATATTTGCCCGACAGTTTGACGATGTTGGCTGGCAAGGTTGCCGAGAACAGCAGCGTTTGGCGATCTTTGGAAACGTGGTTGAGAATGCGGTCGATCTGGATACCGAAACCCATATCGAGCATGCGGTCGGTTTCATCGAGAACCAGATATTTAACATTGCCGAGCTTGAGGCTGCCGCGTTCCAAATGGTCGTTGATGCGACCGGGCGTGCCGACGATCAGGCGCGGGTTATGGCGCAACTGATTCATCTGCTTGGGCATCGCTTCGCCGCCGATGAGAAGCGCTGTACGGATATCTGCCGTGGGGATCATCGGCTCGAGCGCGGTGATGACCTGATCCGCGAGTTCGCGGGTCGGGGTCAGAATAAGCGCGGCGGCTTCGGGGTTTTCCATCAGTCCGGCGATAATCGGAATGCCGAACGCGCCGGTTTTCCCGGTGCCGGTTTGCGCCGAGCCGAGAACATCCTGACCTTTAAGCGCCAGAGGTATGGTTTGCGCCTGGATAGGCGTAGGGGTGGTGAATTTCATGCGCGTGAGGGCATGAAGCAATTTGGGCGGCAAGCCGAAATTGTCAAAAACGGTATGGGGCATGTTAATATCTTTCAAAACAGATGTGGAGGCGGAACCCGCTGCATTTGCAAACAGGTTCTCAAACCTTTCCGATCAAACAAACTGGTCATCCCCGCAGTGCGAGATCCAGCGCCGCCGCATGTGCGGCGTTTGTGAGTCCGATGGAAAGTTAGCTCCGTCTGATCGAAAAACGATCTAACTGCGATCCTTCGGCATCGAAGAACCTGTTTGCACTGTCGCATGCAGGTTCTAAAAAAAGAGGGGGTGTAACCGTCCTAAGACGATCACACCCCGCCCAAAGCTATAAAGCTTTTTTATCCTTATTAAGCAGCGTCAACCACTTTGAGGTTGGCAGCCGAGGTTTTACCCTTTTCGGTCGCCAATTCATAGCTGAGCTTCTGGCCTTCGCGCAGATCGCGCAGACCGGCGCGTTCAACCGCGCTGATATGCACAAACACGTCCGCACCACCGGCATCCGGTTGAATGAAGCCGTAACCCTTGGTGCCATTGAACCACTTAACTGTACCTGTCGCCATCGTCTGTATCCTTTAGTCTAGCATTGGCTGGCATCACCACGACACCCGCGCCGAGTCAGCGCCAAAATTCCAGAAGCTAGGCTTCAGTACGATTCCGGCAACTCCTTCCGTGAAGAGCAAAACGGCCCCCGAAGGAGCCGCTTGTACGTCAAGCACAAGTCGAGAGTCTCTAAACTCGAGCATATAACTATACAAAAAAAAGGAAAAAAGCAAGAGGCATGATAAAAGGGGGGCTTGGATCGGGGGCTAGAGGCTTGGGAAATCAGGATTTAGCCCCCTACCCCCTTAACCTATGATCTCGAGCCTCCAGCCTCTAATCATTAACCTTCACATCGACGCGATCGATATAGCCCGAGGTCGTATTGGAGCCCTCGGCATGAACGTCGATGCGGCTTTCAGAGATGCCTTTTTGCGACAAAAAGTCCCGTATCGCCAAAGCCCGCGCCAAGGACAAACGACGGGCATCGCGCGGCGTCGAGCCTGTATTATCGGCATAAGCGATCAGGGAAATCCGCGCATCGGGATTGGTTTGCAGCACAATGGCGAGCTTATTGAGGGTCGGAAGGACACCCTCATCGATATTTTTCGATCCGTGCGTGAACAAGATGGTCGATATGGTCGGATCAAGCGTCAGGTGATTGCCCGGAATATGCGTTCCGTCGGCAGCGGTTTCCTGCAGCACAGGCGCGGAAGGCAGGGAATCCCGCAAGGCTGGTGGCTGAACCGGCTGCATCCCTTCGGGCAGGTCAGGCGCGATCCCCGATACGTCATCATTCGTCACGGTGGCTGGCCTCGGAATCTGCGAGGCTGTCGGCGGCTTGGCGAAAACCGCTGACGGCGTCAGACTTGGCAAAACCTGGCGATTGAGCGAGGAGATGTTGTCGGAGGACGGCAAACGCGGCGTCACCAGTCCGGTGGGGGCTGGCTCAGCGGTTTCATCCGTATCGCTGGCCGCCGTCATCGTCGAAGGCATAGAGCCTGTCTTGCCCGCTACAGCGGCAAAACAAGAAGCAGGGCTGCCGCCATTGGCACCAGAGCAAGTCCATGTCCAGGGGCCGACGCCATTAACCGCGCCGAGAATACCCGAAGAGCACAAGCCGCTTTGCGGTTTCACCAGCGTCGGAACGCCATTGGCATCGCCACAAACCCCGTCAATCGGCGCGGGCGGCTGCAAGGGAGCCGTACAGCTCACGGTCATGCCGCCATTGACGCCGATGCAGCTCCAATTCCACGGGCCGTTGCCGACAGGGCCGGATACATTGCCACCAGCACACAGATCATCTGACGGTTGCGAGGTAGCCATAGCACCATTCGCCGCGCCACAAAGCCCGTTTACGGGAAGGCCGGGAGGCTTGGGCGGAACAAGTTTCTTGGCCGAGCAGGAACCGACAGCGCCGCCATTGGAACCGGAGCAAGCCCAGCTCCACGGCCCGTCTCCGCTGACGGTGCTGGGCGTGCCGGTGGCGCACAAATCGCCGGTGGGCGCGTCAGTAACATTGCTGCCATCGGCGTTTCCGCACGCGCCGTCTATTTTGTCAGGCTTGCTTTGCAGGGAAGCGGCGCAACTGGTATCGACGCCGCCACCGCTACCGTTGCAAACCCATGTCCAGGGCCCCGTACCTTCGATGCCTGACGGCGTGCCAGTGGAGCACAATCCGGTGAACGGCGCGGATTTAAGCGACGTGCCATTGGCAGGCCCGCATGAACCATCCTGCATTTTCGGCGTTTCGCATGAGACTTTGGTGTGGCCCTTGCTGCATGTCCACTGCCACGGGTTAGGGCCGCGCACCGCACTGGCTTTCCCGTTCTGGCACAATTCCGTGGTCGGCATCTGCATCGTCGGCTGCGAAGCCGCAAGACCGCAAGCAAGTTCTTTCGCCACGACAGGAGCCGGGGCAGAAACAAGTGAAACAGGCGCGGAAGAAACAGGCGTAGGCGGCGGGGAAGCAACCGCTGCTTCCGGTGCAGGCGCTGTCGTAACAGCTTCGGCAGGTGCCGGCGCGGGCGCGGCAGGAGCAGCAGCATCTCCATTCAACGACAAAGTCCGGCAAGACGATGTCGTTCCTTCATTGGTGGTGCAAGACCAGGTCCACGGGCCGTCGCCGTTAACAACGCTGGCGATTCCGGCGCGACACAAATCTTTTTCCGGCGCTTCATAAGCCAGCGTTTCGGCAGCAGCGCCGCACAGCTCGCCCTTATCGTCCGACGCCGCCGCAGCAACGGCATGTTCAGCGACAGGAGCAGGGGCAGAAACTGGAGCAGGGACGGGAGCAGCAACAGGCGCGCGCTTTTCCACCACAGCTTGCGCGGCAGCCGCATGAACGCTCGCCGGAGCGATACAGCTTTCGCTATTGCCTTGGCCAGCGCCCTTGCACGACCAGGACCACGGGCCTTGACCCGTAACCGGGGTCGCAGCACCGCCATTGCATAAATCGTCGGAAGGAGCCGAGGTAACGGCAACGCCATTAGCCGAACCACAGGAACCATTGACAAGCGGCACGCGCTTGTGCGCCGTACAGGCCACCGCAGCGCCGCCATTAAGGCCGGAACAAGCCCAAGTCCACGGCCCACGGCCTTCGCCACTGGTGTCGCTCGGCTTGCTGGCAACGCCCTGAGAGCACAGGCTGGCGGCAGGAATATCGTCGAATTCATTATTGGAGGCGATGCCGCAAGCGCCGTCGGTTTTGGCGGTCTGCGCGGAATAATCGGGCGGCGCGCAGCTATTTGTTACCCACACATCATGCAAAGCGCCATCGGCGCAGCCAGTGCGCGTTTCGCCGATAATCTTGCCGACAAAAGTGGTTGGATAACCAGCGTCGCCGCAGGTCTTTTCCCACTTTTTCACTTTCTGATCGCAAGCCTGTCCAGCCGCGGCTTCATCGCCCGTTGCCGGAGCGGCGAGGGGAGCAACGGATACGGTTGCCGGAATCGTCGAGGACGCAACAACGGGTGCGACAGCGGGTTGAGGCACAGTCGACACCGCCAAATTCCTGGGTGCCTGACCCGGCTCATATTGAAGACCATCCGGGGCAACGGTCGCAGTTGGCAGCAGGGCCGTGGGTTGCCCTTGCGCCTGAGGCGGCGTTTGCGTCAGCGGAACGGAAAGGGAGGGGGGCGAGGCCGACGAAACGGCAGATGCCGGAACAACAGGCGCACGCACTTGCACCGGGGCGATTGTCGTGCTGCCGACTTTTTGCAGAACAGCCTTCATACCTTGCGACATCATTAACCCGGTCGCGCTGGATTGCGCCGGTGGCGTCAGGATAGGGGCAGTCGCCGTCGCCGAGGGAGTTCCGCCGATAGCTGGCAGTCCGGGGCTTTTGGGAATAGGTCGATGCGCTTCGAGAACGTCTTCGAGCGTCAAGGTTCCAGCCGCAAGCGGTGAGTCGTAATATCCTTGCGGCGGGGTTTCCGACGGCATGGCTTGATCGGTATAGGTCTGCACCTGCGGCGGTGTGAGTGTGGCGTTTGAAGACGCAAAGGCGACGCCGCCAAAACAACCGGCAGCGCTAACGCCAAGAACGAAAGCCGGAAGAGCCGACAACCGCTTGAATTGTGAGAGATACCGCAAAGACATGTGCCGGACGCAACCCTATACAACGTCAACTTGAAAAGCCTAAAAAATCTTGGCCGCACCTGCTGTTCTAACTCATATTCCTGCGGCCTGGCGGCGAAGATTTTTTAGGCTTTTCAAGCGGACTGACTAGAATCAGTAACTTATCTTTTTAAGGTTAGTCATCACAAAGCACAAGAGGATATACACAAACGGGAAATTTCGGTTTCGGCCCGTGGATCGTCAAAGACGAGACTGACCGGCAAAACGACGATTTCGGCGCGAATATCGGGGGGAAGGCGCGCGGCATCCTTTTCCGTCGTCAAGAGGCGCGCGCCCAAAGTTTCCGCGCGCAGGCGCAACCCATCGATGTCCTCTTGGCTAAAGGGGTGATGATCGGGGAAATCACGGCTATCGGCGATATCCAGACCCAGAGCCCTTGCCGTGGCATAGAATTTTTCCGGCCTCGCGATGCCCGCAAAAGCGACAAACCGGCTTTCGCGGGGAAAGTCCGCAGGCACAATCGGCTGCAACCGGGCGCGAAAAACCGGAACATTCACATGCGCGGCCAAATTCTGGCGGTCTTCGTCGCCGATGATAATCACGGCAACAACCCGCTTCAGGACATCGGACAACGACTCCCGCAACGGCCCGGCGGGGATAATGCGTCCATTGCCGATCCCGACATCCCCGTCCACGACCAGAATCGAGGCCGACGGCTTGATGTGCGGATTTTGCAAACCGTCATCCATAATAATGATCGTGCCGTGGCTTTCGGCCTGACGAATGGAAGCGACGCGGTCATCGCCCGCCCATGTCGGGGATGAGGCCGCAAGCAACAAGGCTTCGTCGCCGACCTCGCGGGCTTCATGATGCGCGGGATCGACATAGGTAAGCTGGCCGTGGCCGCCATAGCCGCGCGTAACGAAAACAGGCTTTTGCCCCCGATCCGTTAAAATCCGCGCCAAAGCCAAAGAAGTCGGCGTTTTCCCCGCCCCGCCCGCAACCACATTGCCGATGCACAAAATAGGCACGCGCGCCGCATAAGGCTTGGCAAAAGCGCGGCGCAACGCCGTCCCCGCCCGAAACACACAGGAAACCGGCAACAGCATATCCGACATCAACGAAGGAAGCGTGTCGGTTTGTTTCGGATACCAGAAGCGAGGTGTTTTCATGTACGTCCCTTCAACCAAGGATCCATTTCAGCGATGATCTGGTCGAGGATATAGCGTTTCTGGTCGGCGAGCAAACGCGCTGCTTGCGCGCGCCGTTCGCGCTCGTCGGGATGCGCCAGCAGATGATCGATTGCGAAACCCATTTCATTGGCGTGCTGCAACGGCATTGCTGCTTGCACAAAATTGAACTCGCGCGCAATTTCCGAAAAATTCTGCATGCGGGGGCCAAAAATGATCGCCGCACCGAGCTGCGCTGCCTCGATCGGATTATGTCCGCCCCACACAAACGACCCGCCCAGAACCACAACCGGGCATAAACGATAAAATAACCCCAATTCGCCCATCGTGTCGGCAAGATAGATTTGCGTATCCGCGCCGATCACTTCGCCCTTGGAACGCCGCGCAAAATTCAACCCCGAAGCTGCCAGCAATTGCGCGACTTCCTCGCCGCGCACGGCATGACGGGGGGCGATCACCGTTAAAAGCCCCCGCTGAGTTACTGCCACGGCGCGATGCGCCGTGATTGCCATTTCCTCTTCGCCGCGATGTGTCGAGGCCATTAGCCACACGGGTCGATTGGCGATTTGAGCTTGCAACCGCGCCAATTCGCCCGCGTCACAAGGCAAAGGCGCCGAGGCGTATTTCAGATTGCCGAGACATTTGACCGGGCTCGCGCCGAGCGCGACGAAGCGGCCAAGATCATTTTCCGTTTGCGCGAGGCACAGGCTGAAGCTCGACATCACTTCGCGGGCGAATCCCTTGACGCGATGCCAGTTGCGGAAAGATTTTTCCGACATGCGGGCATTGAGCAGAACCGTCGAAATAGACCTGTCGCGCAAACCCGCCAGCGTATTTGGCCATAATTCGGATTCGATCCGGATCGCCAATGTCGGTTTCCAATGGGCGAGAAACCGGGCGACGCAAGGCGCGCGGTCAATCGGCACGTATTGGTGCACGGCATAAGGCGGCAAGCGCGCCGACATCATCCGCGCCGCCGTGACGGTTCCCGTCGTCAGGAGAACGGAGATATCCGGATAAACGTCATGTAGCTTCTCGATCAACAGCAGCAAAGACATGGCCTCGCCCACGCTCGCGCCGTGACACCAGATCAGGCGTCCCGCAGGACGCGGGCGCGAGGGATGGCCGAAACGCTCGTCGAACCGTTCAGCATCTTCGCGCCCAGCCGCGCGGCGACGGCGCAGATAAACGCCGATAAACGGCGCGCCGAGATCGGTCAAAAGGCGATAAAGATTTGAGATCATCGGCGGCAGAATGAGAGTTCGGGTTTTGTCGGAATTACTGGGTGGGCGTCCTGTTGAAATTATACGACACGCCCGCGCTTGGCGTGAACGGCAGCAACTGACGAATGTTCTGATCGACCCAACGATCCGAGATAACGGCCTCGGACGGCGGCACCAGAACCATATCGCCCGCTTGCACAAGGATGTTTTGCGTCATGTCCGCGCCGCTTTCCAGTTGCGCGACATCGACCGGATAAACTTTCTCGTTACCGCTCGCATCGCGGCGCACGACCACCACCGTCTTGGAACCCATTGGCGTCACCCAGCCCGCCTCGGCCAGAATCTGCAACAGGCTTTCATCGCCGGTCAGCGGCACGGGGCCCGGTTTTGTTACCTCGCCGCCGACATAGACTTTCTGGCTGGCGAAGCTGCGCACGATCACAACCAGGTCGAGCTGTTTAACATGCGGTGCCAGCACCGCGCGGATATCGCCCGCCAATTCGTCGGTCGTCAGGCCCGCGGCCTGAATATCCTGCGCGAACATGATCGAGACTTTACCGTCGGGACGCACCGTCATGCGGTCGTTCAGTTCGGGAGCAAAGAAGAATTTGATTTCCAGCTCGTCGCCCGCCCCGATACGATAGACGGCTTTAGCCGTTTGCACGGGCGACGGATCGGCCTTGATTGCGGCAAGAGGCGTGTAATGCGTCGTATCCGCAGCACAACCGTCCAAAAGGGCGACAAGACACACGCCGCTCATCAATAATCTGGCAAATTTGGTACGCCCTTGACCCACGAAATTCTCCTACCCGGCTATGACCCTCTGCTTGTATGCATTTTTCCCGCCGTCCACAAACTTTTTCGACAATTCAACCTTGGGGAGTATAGGGGGTAAAAGTTTATGGATAATTAAGTAGTTAAGACCGGTCATCGATCATCAGGCAAGAAAAACCCCCTTCTTATTGGGAATAAGAACCTGTTCACGATCTCGTCAGGCCGAGGCGAAAATGGGGGTTTTCGAGCACCGGAGCGGAGCGTATTTTATATATGTGAGCACCGGAGCACAGAAAATACACATTTGCAGCCCGGCATCACGAGATCGTGAACAGGTTCTAACACAAATCGGCCTTGCCTCCTGGGGTTGCGCTCTCATATGTTGGGCACATGAGCGACGAAACCATACAAGAGGATGAAACACTGCCCGGTGACGCACCGCGCAGGGTGCTTATGATCGCCCAAAATTCCCGGAACCGCCGCGTTTGGCGACAAGCTCAGGAGCTGCTCGCCAGCGGATACCGGGTTTCCGTCATTTGCCCCGGACAGGCGCCGCCCAAATGCCCTGATGGCGTTTCCCTTTACCGCTATCCGCTTTATGAAGGCAACGGCAGATATTTGTGGTCGCTCCTCTGCCAATTCATTCTCGCCTGCCGCGCCCTTGCCCGCGAGGGGTTCGATGTCATCCACGCCTGCAATCCGCCCGACGGCGTTTTCCTGATCGGCGGTTTTTTCAAATTTATGTTCGACAAGAAATTTCTGTTCGATCAATGCCTTGCGATGCCGGAATGTTATGAAGCCAAATTCCAGCGGCGCGGAATTGGCTATCAAATCCGGATTGGTGCCGAAAAACTGGCCTTCAACATGGCCGATGTGTCGATTGCCCCTAATGAGAGTTATCGCCAAATCGCCCTGACACGCGGGCATATGCAGCCGGGCCGGGCTTTCATCGTTCGCAACGGCCCTGGCCTTGAACAATTTCACATCAGGCCGCCGACTCCTGCCTTGCGCATGGGGAACAAATATCTGGTCGGCTGCCTGTGCGCGGGAGAACGGCAAGACCGCCTCCCCCATCTGATCGAAGCGGTGCGGCATATCGTGTATGACCTGAAGCGCGCCGATATTCACTTCACGCTGATCGGCGGCGGCCCTTCGCTGGAGAATTACAAAAATCTGGCCGTCGAGAAACAGCTGGGCGACGACATCGAATTCGCAGGGCCAGCCTCCGAACAGATCATGCTGGATATCCTGAACACCGCCGATATCTGCGTCAGTACCGACGCGGCCAATCCCGCCAACGATCAATCATCGGCAAACCCCATTGTCGATTATATGGCGCTGGGCAAACCGATTGTGCAGTATGAGTCGGTCGAAGGGCATTTTTCGGCTGGCGGCGCATCTCTTTACGCCGCCGCCAACGATACGGCCGATTTCGCCGCCAAAATCATCGCCCTTATCGACAACCCACAACAACGCGCCAGTATGAGCGCCCTGGGCCGCGCGCGCGTGGAACGCAGCCTGGCGTGGCGTTATGAAGCGCCAAGGCTGTTGGCCGCCTATGACGCCATTTTCGCGGAGGCCGGCAGATAGAAAACACACCCTCATTTCCTTCTTTAACCCTGTCCACACATTTGGTAGCGTAACCCTATGGTACAAAAAACGCCCTTAACGCTGCTTGAGGAATTTTTGCTTTTGGCGCTCGACGACCAGACGGGGCGATTGCACCCGCTGGCGCACAGCACGCTCGATTGCGCGACCGCAGGCGCGATTTTGATGAATCTGACGCTGCGCACGCGCATCGACAATGATTTGCGCGATATGTTCGTGGTCGATCAAACGCCGCTCGAAGACGACATCCTCGACCCCGTTCTGCAGCTTATGTCGCTGGCTCCCGTCCTGACGCCGCATCCTATCGCTTATTGGCTGCGCCAGTTCGCCGACGAGGGAGCATCCTTTCGCGAGAAAGCTTTGCGCCGTTTAGAGAAGCGCGGCATCATCCGTCAGGAAAATCGCAAAATTTTGTGGATCTTCGGCACGCGGCGCTATCCGCTGATCGAAAACGAAGAAGTGCGCGAAGTTAAATCCCGCATTCTGGGCGTGGTCATGAACGACGAAGTGCCGACCCCGCACGACATCATGCTGGTCGGCCTTGCCGAATCCTGCGGCCTGTTCCGCTATCTTTTAGGATCGGTCGAAGCCGAATCTTCGGCCGAGCGCATCGCCCAGATCTCGCGCATGGATTTGATCGGTCAGGCCGTTGCCAAAGGCGTCACCGACATCGAAGCGGCGATCACCGTAGCTTCGGGCTATAGATAATTTTAGGGTGCCCTATGAAAAAAACAGCGATCTCCTGCTTGGCTCTGGCCTGCATGATCTCTCTGGCTGCGCAAGCGCAAGAAGCGCCAGCACCTCGCCGCATGCCGCGCACGCCCGTCAGCCAGGAACCGCTGGCGCCACCGCGCGACCCAATGCCCGCCTCGCGGCAAGTCGAAGGACTCGCCGCGATCATTGACGGCGAAAAATTGCGCATCGGCGAGATCGATATGCGTTTGTTCGGCATTGTGCCGCCGCAACTCGCGGCCAGCTTCGGCCCTCAGGCACGCGCCGCGCTGGATACGCTGGCTGGCGGCCAAAACGTCACCTGCAACAT
>JBAVWC010000491.1:0-1578 GCA_049697595.1 Alphaproteobacteria bacterium | reverse complement strand
TAACTATACACTTACATTTAATGGTATAGATAATCTTAGCCAGTTCAATTGCATTCAATTAGAAGATGTAAGACTTGGTAAAACAGTGCAGATTGAAGAGGGTTCAAGCTATACATACCAACTTGATAACACAGGTACATATAAGTTTATACTGCACTTTAAGAAACTGCAACCTGGCTTGCCATGTGTAATAACTACACTTGCAAATAATGTTACCGAAAATTTGGATGAGGCAGTAGATGTATACAAGAGCCAAACAGGAGTTACGGCTAAGTTTACATTGAGTGAATCGCAACAGGCCATAATTAGTGTTTATAACACACTTGGACAAAAAGTAGAACAGGATATTGTTAAGGACGTAATGGATGAGCAAGTTGATATACCATTACCTTCTACCAATGGAATGTACATTATCAGGATTGAAACTCCAAGCGGTGTAACAACCAAGAGGATATATCAGTAATAGCTGGTTTGCTTATTGTATCTTGATCTTTTCGCCCAGAAAGTGGGGTGAGGTATGGAAAACATATAGATCAAGAACGGCTTTAAATTTAGCAAGGTATTCGCGCACCTTTGTTTGAATGGAGAACATAGCAGGTGGGTCCTGTGCATTAAACCCTACGGCATGCATTTTATAATAATTGGCAATAAAAATAGCCCGTTCGTTATGAAATGCCTGCGAAATAACGGTAACACTATCCTGCCCGAATATTTCAAGGCAACGCACCATTGAATCTAATGTCCTGAAACCTGCATAGTCCAGAGTGATGCATGAATCTGGCACTCCCTGTTTTAAAAGAGAGTCTTTCATGTCTTTAGTTTCATCATAATAGCTTAGGTGATTATCCCCACTCACTATAATATGTTTTATTTTTCCGGCCTTAAAAAGGGCAACTGCTGCATCAATACGTAATTTAAAATATGGGTTCTCGGTTCCATGCCACGATTTATTGGTACCCAATAAAAGCCCTGTCTTTCTGTAGGGTGTGCTTTCTACCGTATTAAAAAGCTGGTCTTTGGTTGAAGAAATTACCCAATGGTTGCATAACCAGGTTATGGCTATACCAAAAACAGCTATAATCACAAACCATATTGTTAACTTCTTAAACCTTGACATACAATAAGCGGATGTACAATTTCGAAAGTGAAGATACATTAAATTTTGCGGAGCAAATGAATATGTATAACAAGGTGAAAATAAAATAAAGGTTTTGCAACCTTCAAATCGTCTAAGAATTAGTAAGATACTCCATGCCCGAAGAAATAGATATAGAAGCGCTAAAGAAAAAAGATGAACAGGCTTTTAAGCAGCTTGTGGATTCTTTGGGGAAAGATATATTTAATCTTTGTCTTGGCATAGTAGCTGTAACCGAAGATGCTGAAGACCTGGCTCAGGAAACATTTGTGGAAGCATACAGAAGCATAAACGGTTTTCGCGAAGGTGCGCATATTAAAACCTGGGTGTTCCGCATAGCAATAAATAAATGTTATGATCATTTAAAGTTTACCAAACGTAAAAAGCGGTATGCATTGTTGCAACCATTATTTAACAGAGAAGAAGAGCCTATAGAGATACCC
>JBAVWC010000490.1:0-19842 GCA_049697595.1 Alphaproteobacteria bacterium | reverse complement strand
ACCCAAGCCTGGGTCGTGGGAAGCGCGAGGCTGGCTGTTATTTGAGCAATATCCCAGCGCGCCTCGCCAAAGCTTTCGCCGTGGAGCGCGGCAAGCCGTGGCGCGTCGCTTGGCGAAGCCGGGCGTATCATGATCAGGCTTTGGCCCGTTCGGCGATAAGCATCGACTGCATGACCTGATCGGAAATATCTTTAACCGATCCCGGAGAGTGCGACAGGAAAAGCGTATTGGTTTTATCATTTTCGCCGATGGATTTCAGCGTGTCGAAATATTGCGTGATAAGTACCAATTGCATGACTTCTGAAGTAGTGGCGTCGCCGACCGCTTTTTGAAATTGTTCGATCGATCCTTGGAGGCCTTCGATAATGGCCCTTCTTTGGTTGGCGATGCCCTGCCCTTGCAGTGCTTTACTTTCTGCTTCGGCTTCGGCTTTCTTGACGACCAGAATTTTCTCGGCCTCGCCGCGCGCATTGGCGGCGACTTGTTCGCGCTGCGCGGCGTTGATGTCGTTCATCGCCGATTTGACTTTGGCATCGGGAACGATATCGGTCACCAGCACATTGACGATTTCATAGCCGAAGCCTGCCATATCGGCGTCCAATTCCTGTTTAACCGCAGCGGCGATTCCGGATTGGCTGGCGAAAACCTCGTCGAGCGTCATGCCCGGCACGTGGCCGAGAATGACTTGTTCGACATAGGATTGGATTTGTTCGGCGGGGTTGGACAGCTTGTAATAAGCGTCATAAACTTTTTCGGGGCGAACGCGGTTCTGAACGGAAATGGGAATGGTGACGAACACATTGTCTTTCGTCTTGGTTTCCATCGTCAGGGTGATTTGATTGACGCGCAGGCTGACTTTTCCGGCGACGGTGTCGATGAAGGGCACTTTCCAGTTCAGCCCCGGCATAGCGACGCAAAGAAATTTTCCAAAGCGGGTGACGACGGCGACTTGCGCGGTGCTGACCGTGAAGAAACTTCCCAGTATTGTGCAGACCGCAACAAAAGCCACAAAAGCCAATATGATCGTCATTTTATCCCCCTTGTTGGAAAGGCATTTGGGTAGACGGTAATCGCGAATAATTAAGGCTGGGTTAAGCTGCCGTCAGCCAGCACTGCGCTTCCACAGAGGGTCTTTGAGAGTGGCAAGGAAGGCTTCGTGCGCGGCAGATTCCGCATCGCTGGCGGCATGGGCGCGGGGAACGCGATGTTCGCGGGCGCGGGTGGCCTGAACTTCGTCGGAGGTCGCGGATTCGCTTGCGGCAATCGCCAGATCGGGCTGCCGACCGCCGCGTAATTCCAGATAGACTTCGGCAAGTAATTGCGCATCGAGCAACGCGCCGTGTAATTTGCGGGTCGAGAGATCGACGCCGAAACGCTTGCACAGCGCGTCGAGCGAAGCGGGCGCGCCGGGAAACATTTTGCGCGCCATCATCACGGTATCGGTGGCGCGATCCATCGGCAGGCGTTTATAGCCGCAGCGCGTCAGTTCGGCATTGATGAAATTCATATCGAAGGCGGCGTTATGAATGACCAGCGGCGTGTCGCCGATGAATGTGAGAAAATCATCGACCTTCTCGGCGAACACAGGTTTATCGGCGAGAAATTCGTCGGTCAGGCCGTGAACCATTGCCGCTTCGCTCGGCATGTCGCGTTCGGGGTTTAAATAAACGTGAAAGGTTTTGCCCGTCGCTACCAGATTGAGCAATTCGATACAGCCGATTTCAACGACCCGGTCGCCCGACAGGGGATTGAGGCCGGTGGTTTCGGTATCAAGGACGATTTCACGCATGCTTTGACTCTTTTGGTTTCGGCTTATAGTACAAGGGGTACGCGTTATCAGAAAGAACAAAAGTGGGCGACAGACGAGAACATATTCTGGTTATCCGGCTCGGCGCTTTGGGCGATATCGTCTTTTGTTTTCAGGCTTTTCAGGAAATCCGGCAGGCGCATCCCGGTGCCGAGATCGCTTTATTGACGCGCGCGCCCTTTGCCGCATTTGCCGAAGCGATGCCGTGGTTTGACCGTGTAATCATCGAAACGCACCCCCGATTCACGGAGATAGCTGCCTGGGCACGGCTGCGGCGGGAAATCAAAAATTTTGCGCCGGCGCGCATTTACGATTTGCAGGGCAAGACCCGGCAAACGGTTTTATACGCTCTTCTCGGCGGCCCGTTGGGTCAGGCTTGGTCGGGTGCGGCCCCTTTATGTAAATTTCCGCGCCCGTGGCCGCCTGCACCCGGCATGCATTTTACCGATTTTCTTGCCGCGCAATTAAGGGCATCGGGATTACCGCCCGCACCTGCGCCGGATTTAAAATGGCTGGATGCGCAGGTCGGAACATTCGCGCTACCTGCCAATTATGTCGTTCTTATTCCCGGCTGTTCGCCCGATGCACCGCATAAACGCTGGCCACCGCTGCATTATGCGGATCTGGCGAACAGGCTGCATGCCAAGGGGTTTCCTTGCGTAATCGTTGGCACGAATGCCGATGCGGACGCGATAGCCGTAATCAAAAACGAAGCACCTGATTTCATCGACTTAAGCGGTCAGACGAATTTGTTTGAACTGGCGGGGATTTTGCGCCGCGCCACCGGCGTGATCGGCAACGATACCGGGCCTTTGCATATGGCGGGGGCTTTGGGTGCGCCGGTGCTGGCTCTTTTTTCGGGACGATCCAATCCGGTTTGGTCGAAACCGCCGGGGGCGAAGGTCGCGGTTGAGCAAAGCCAGAATCTTGCCGATTTAAGCGTCGACCAAGTTCTCGCCGCGTTCGAGCTGTTGCTGCAACATGCCAAAGGCGAAAGCCGATAAAGCGAAGGCGGCCCATAAAGCATCCGTCCAGAAATCAAAGCCGAACATGCTGACGGCAACCGCCGCCGCCCAGCCGCCCAAAGCAAAAGGCCGCAAGGAAGCATGCAGCGCAAAGGCGCTGCGCAATGTCAGAAGCAGAAAAACAAATCCCAAAGCAAGACCGACCAACCCCGTTTCAACCCACAATTCGGTGACGAAATTATGCGCATGCGGCGCGCCTTGAACGGCGAATTTATATAAATTGCCGTGAGGCTGCGAAAAATCGAGCATATGGGTGGTGCCCAATCCCCAACCGAAAAAAGGCCGTTCGGCGATGCGATAGGAAAGGTAATCCCAAATTTCCACGCGGTGCCTCCACGAGGGGGGCAGATTCTCAACCGTAGGATAAGCGGTGGAAAAAATATATTGCGCGTAAAAAGGCCAGCCCATAATCGCCACGGCTCCAGCCGCCAATCCGCGCCGCGCCCACAAAGGACGATAAAAAGCAGCAGCCGCACAAGCAACACCCACGATCAAAGCGAGTTTGGCGGTGCGGGATTCCGTCAAACATGCCGGAAATAAAAGCACTAGAGCAAGCACAACAGCCACGCTCCTTTTACCCGATATCCACAAACCGGCGAATAAAGGAAAGGCGAGGATGACCAGATGCGCGATGCCGCGATTATATTCGGTGAGGGAAGCGCCGGGCTTTTTCAACAAATGAATCAACGTACCGCCGCTGAGCAATTCAAAACCCAATGCCACAGCACCTATGCCCGCAGCAAGCGCAACAACGGGCACGAAAGAACGCGACAAGGTCGCCGTCTGCAAACGCTGTGAAGTCAGCAAAATTAAGGTTAGAAAAATGGATGCCAGTTGCACCCACACCTTGCCGGAAAGTGCGACCTGCGAAGATAACGGTAATTCCATCGCAAAACAGGCCAGCGCGACGCAGGCGAATTGCGTAAGTTCTTTTGGCGGCTGCGGCATCTTTTTATCGATAAACCACACGCCAAAAAACAAAACTGTCGCCAGACCGATGCCAAGCGTCGCCCACAGGCCACCCGTGAACGCGCCGAGAGTCACGGCGACGATATAAATAAAAAGACAAAGAACGGCCAAGCGGCGTTCGCACAAGGATCGGTCAGCGAACATGTCTCTGGCTCCCGGGAAAGAGCCGGGTGGCAGAATGAATGATGCTGGAGCCACGTATTGGTTTAACCAGCATATCGGTGACATTAATAACAGTACAGGCCAACCAATATCCCGCGCCCATCGTCCGCATATTATAGGCAATGCGCTTAAACATATAAGAATGGTCGCCGCGCAGGATGCGTTCCATGCGCGAACTCATGCCTTTATCGAAACGTCCGGCTTCGACCGAGTCGATCGTCGATTGCAGCATACCGGCCCGCGTGGGCGGCGGCACGATGCCGTAAGTATCCAGATGATGAAACCACGGGCGGCGCAGATCGTCGTCGAAGGTCAGGCCGCGCACGCCTTGTTGCAGAAATTTCTGCGCGCCTGTGGGTGTGATAAGATAAGCACCCGCGCTGTTGGGAATTTTGGAATAGCGCACCACAAATCGATCCCCGCCTATTTTCGCCAGCGGCACATAGGCGCGGCGCGAGGGACAGGAAAGCCGCAGAATATCCCAGCCAAGTGGCATCGCGCGCTGCGCTTCGGCGATAATCTGGATCAGATCGGGGGCGAGTTCGAGATCGTCCTCCATAATCAAAACGGCATAGCCCAGCTCGCCGCTGGCGACGCGCTGAAGGGCGCGCAAATGGCTGGCGTAACAGCCGATCTCGCCGCGCTTCATCGTGGTTTTCGGTTCGCCGGATTCCGTATAGAAAAAAGGACGCAAATCATCGGGCACGGCATCGCCCAAAATGCCGGGCTGGCGCGCAAACGTAATCTTCGCGTGCGCCAGTTGTTTTTCCATATGCGCGCGCCGCGCCGTATCGCGGTCGAGATTCAGCAAAAGCACGGAAAAATTTTGCAGGCTCATTCCGACTCTCTTTCGCGTTCTATTTTGCGTGTCAGCAAGATCGTTTTCATCCGCAACAAAACAACAACTCCGGCATAGAGACTATAGGCCGCGCCCATAATCAGCAAGGGTTTCAGCATTTCGGGCGCAATCGCAGAACCGCCCTTGCGGAAAAGACTGGCGGGCTGGTGCAGCGTGTTCCACCATTCGACCGAGAATTTGATAATCGGTATGTTAACGGCACCGATCAAAAGCAAAATTGCCCCGGCCTTGCCGCCGCGTTCATCATCGTCGAATGAATGGCGCAAGGTGATATAGCCGCAATAAAGCAGGAACAGAATCAAAACGCTGGTCAGGCGCGCATCCCATACCCACCAGGCCCCCCATGTCGGCTTGCCCCACAGGCTGCCTGTGACGAGGCATAATGCCACCACCACCGCGCCGACTGGGGCAGCCGCAACGCAAAACACATCGGCCAGCGCATGCCGAGCCACCAGCCCCGTACCCGCCGCTATCGCCATTGCCACATACAGCCCCATGCCGATCCAGGCGGCGGGCACATGCACATACATGATGCGTACGGTTTCGCCTTGCTGGTAATCGGGCGGCGAGGCGAACAGCGCGTAGTAAAGGCCGAAGGCGAATGCGATGACCGCCCCCACCGCCAAAACCGGGATCAGTTTATCGGCGAGGCGCGTAAATTGCGCGGGATTGGCGAAACGCGAGGTGAGGCTCATATTTCTATCCTTGTCCTTGGCGTAGCGCCGCAGCGATGATGAAGGGCGCGGCGGGCAAAATCAATGCCAGAAGCGCTGCCAGAAAAAGCAAAGGCTGAGCCGTGCTGCCGCCGGGCACAGCGGCATCGCAAGCCGACACGGCGAAAATCAGAATAGGAATATAAAACGGGACAAGCAGCAAGGTCATCAAAGCCGCATTGCGTTGCAGCATAACCGTAAGCGCGCCCGCGATGCCGCCAAGCAGCGCCAATACCGGCACGCCGAGGATGAAAGTGAGGATAAGGGTCGGCAGCACTTGTGCATCCATACCCAGAAGCAAAGCGGCGGGCAAAGACATCAGCGCGAGCACAAGGATCATCACCAGAATTTGCGCGAGAATTTTCGCCAGCACGATTGATTCCAGCGGTGCAGGCGAAACCAGCATTTCATCGAGCGTGCCGTCGCGCGCGTCTTGAACGAACAAACGATCAAGCGACAGAAGGCTCATCAACAAAGCCGCAAGCCAGATGAGGCCGGGAGCGAGGCGGCGCAGGATTTCCGCATCAGCCCCCAGTGCAAAAGGCATGAGTGTAATGACGATAACAAAAAAGAGCAGCAGCGAAGCCCATTCGGCTTTCTGCCGAGCCTGCAAACGGATTTCGTGGTGAAGGAGCGTAAGGGAATTTTTCATCGCACGACCTCGGACATCGTCAGGCGCTGCATATCCGGCACATTAAGTTCGTCATGCGTCGCGGCGACAACGATGCCGCCCTTGGCGCGGTGGCGAGCGATATGCGCGAGCAACAGGTTTTGGCCGTTGGCATCAAGCGCCGTCGTAGGTTCATCAAGCAGCCATAACGGCGCCGTGTCCAGCACAAGGCGCGTGAGGCTCAAGCGGCGTTTTTGCCCGGCAGACAGGCTGCGGATCGGGCGGTCAGCGAGTTTGTCGAGTGCAAAGGCATCTAGACAGGCGGCGAGGTCGATACCGCCCGCGCCACGCAACGCGCGCCAGTAATCGAGCATCTCTCGCACCGTCAAAGCGGGTTTTACGGCATCCAGATGACCGACATAATGCAAAGACGCGCGATAGGCGGCGGTGTCCGAGGCAATCTCCACCCCCTGCCACTGCACCGCGCCCGTTTGGGGTGTTATCAGCCCCGCCAAGACCCGCAAGAGGGTCGATTTACCGCTACCATTAGGCCCCGTGACCAGCACAAAGCCGCCGGACTCGGCAGAGAATCCGGTCTCGCGGAAAACAACGCGGCCGCCACGGCGGCACGAGAGATTTTGGACGGTTAACATCTTCTCGGTTCTAGCCTTTTTTCAGGGGCTTGTTAAGAAATAAGCGCGTCAGATTGCGCCGGATTTTTTTCGATACAGACGTTTTGAAAAGCTGCGCATAGCAGGCACTATGTAAAGCTTTTCAAAACGGCTGTATTGGAAAAAAGACAAGCAAGGTGATGCGTTTATTTCTTAACAAGCCCCGCAATGCGTGATAGCCATAATAACCATGCCAGTAGCCATTTATCATCTTTACTATCATCCCTTGAGCCCGGGCTCGCGCCGCGTGCGGTTGGCTTTGGCTGAGAAGAATGTGACTTGCGCGCTGGCGCTGGAGAAACCGTGGGAGCCCAGCCCGGTTTTGTGCGGCCTGAACCCCGCAGCCGAAGTGCCGGTTCTGGTAGTCGAGCAGGACGGCGACAAGCAGGTTCTGGCCGATGCGCAGGCGATTTGCGAATATCTGGAAGAAACCCATACCGGCAGCCTGTTAGGCAAAACGCCTGCGGAACGCGCTGAAACGAGACGTCTGGTCGGCTGGTATGACCGCAAAATGCAGGCCGAAGTGACGGATCCTTTGGTCGGCGAAAAAGCCCTGAAACGTCTGCGTGGGTTGGGCGAACCCGACAGCGCGGTTATTCGCGCCGCCTGCGCCAATATTCGCGGGCATATGGAATATATCGGCTGGCTGACCGAGCGGCGCAACTGGCTGGCGGGCGATATGCTGACTCTCGCCGATCTGGCCGCCGGATCGCATTTATCGATCATCGATTATCTGGGCGATGTGCCGTGGGATGCGTTCCCGCTGGCCAAGGAATGGTATGCGCGGTTGAAATCCCGCCCGGCGTTTCGTGGGATTCTAGGCGATCATATCCCCGGATTTCCGCCGCCACGGCATTATGCCGATTTGGATTTTTGAACAGGCTGTGAATTATATGCACATAATTCCGGTCTTAAAGAAATTGCGGAAGCCGCTATTGATAGTGCTTGCTCTATTGGGCTTTTTATTTGTTACAGGCTTTATGTCTGAAAATTACCATTTTCATCCTGGCTTTGGATTTTCTTTGTCCAGCGCTGGAAACGAAGGAATGTTCGCTGATAAAAACGCCTTTCTTCCCTATTTTGGGGCAGCAGAGGCTTTGTTATTTGTCTCTGTCGCGCCTTTTGTGTTTATTGAATACACATGGCCTCACGCCATTCCGACGAGCGCCTTGTTCGCAACCGCCCTCTTTATGACTTTCAAAAAATTATCTGCTACAAACCGCATAACGGCTTTATTTATTATCTTCTCTATGTGGATGACTTATGGCTTGTTTTGCATGCTGGGTCACTTAAACGGATAAACCTTATGTTCTCTTTCTTGAAATTTACATGACCAACATCCCAGAACATAAACAAACTGCATCCACGTGGTTCCGCGATTTGCGCGATCAGATTTGCGCGGCGTTTGAATCTATTGAAGATGATTTGCGCGGCACGCAGCATGCAGGCCTGCCTGCGGGACGGTTTGAGCGAAAAGTTTGGGATCGTCCCGAAGGCGGCGCAGTCGCGGTTGCGCCGTCAGGCGCAGAGCAGTCGCGCCCAACCTCAGGCGGTGGCGGCGAGATGTCGGTTATGCGCGGGCGGGTGTTTGAAAAAGTCGGCGTCAATATATCCACCGTTCACGGGCAGTTTCCCGAAGATTTCCGCAAGCAGATTCCGGGCGCGGGCGAGACGGGGGAATTTTGGGCTTCGGGCATCAGTCTGGTGGCGCATATGCGCTCGCCGCTTGTCCCCGCCGTGCATATGAATACGCGGCATATCGTGACTTCGAAAGCGTGGTTCGGCGGCGGTGCTGATTTGACGCCGATGTTTTTTGATTCAGCCGATGCTGCCGAAGATAAAAAACTTTTTCATGCGGCGTTGCGCGCGGCTTGCGACAAACACGGCGCGGATTATTACGAGAAATTTTCCAAATGGTGCGACGAGTATTTTTTTCTAAAACACCGCAACGAGCCGCGCGGCGTCGGCGGCATTTTTTATGATTATCTGGAAAGTGACTGGAACAATGATTTTGCTTTTACGCAGGATGTCGGGCGCGCATTTCTCGACATTTATCCGCGCATTGTGCGGGCGCGGATGGAACAAGGCTGGACGCCCGAACAGCGCGAGCATCAATTGGTGCGGCGCGGACGGTATGTCGAATTTAATTTGCTTTATGATCGCGGTACGACATTCGGCCTGAAAACCGGCGGCAATACCGAAGCGATTTTGATGTCGCTGCCGCCGGAAGTTAAGTGGCCTTAAAATTCCGGTTCTTCGGCGGGGGCCTCTGACCGGATCGCATCCGTCCAGCGGCGTTCGAGGCGGCGCATTGTTTGGTGGGTGGCTTCCATATCGCGGCTTTCGTCCCTGATCAGGTTTTCTGCCATTTGCAGATTGAGCGCGGCTAGCGCGTCGAGAATCTCGCGCCCCTTGGCCGACAGTTTAAGCCGGGCCGAGCGGCGGTCGCGGGTCGAGGCTTGGCGGATGACATAGCCGCCATCGACCAGATTTTTCAAATTATAGGAAGCGTTGGAGCCCAGATAATAGCCGCGTTCGATCAAATCGCGGACGGATATTTCTTCGTTGCCGATTGTGCCCAGCATCATCGCCTGAACCGGGCTTATGTCATGAAAACCACGACGGGCGAGCTCTATGCGCACGACGTCGAGATAACGCCTGTGCATACGCTCGATCAGGCGCGGCAGATCCTGCGCGATTTGCGCCGACGTGAGGGGTGGGGGCGACGAAGGGTTGGTCATAGAGATCAGAATACAGAAGAGAAAAATAATAATTGGTAAATGTCCGTTTCTGGCACAGAATACGCCAAACTCCCTTCCGTGAGGTTTCCATGCGCCGCCATCTCATTCTTCCCCTCTTCCTGAGCCTGACGCTTGCCGCTTGCGCTTCTGTGGCGAGCCCCGAGGATGTGCAAATGTCCAACGCCTTGTGCGCGCAGGGAAAAACGCTGCTCGCGGCCGGGAAAAACGCGGATGCGCGCGATGTTTACGCAAGCGCTACGCATCGCGACGAGCAAAACGCCCGCGCCTGGAACGGATTGGGCGCAGCCTATGACATGCTGGGCAAGCGCGCCGAGGCCATGGACGCCTATCAGCATGCGATCGAGCTGGCTCCCAATGATGTGTCGATTGTGAACAATCTGGCGCATCTTTATATCGAAACGGGGGATGCGCAGGACGCGATTACTCTTCTGCAACCCTTTGCCGACGCCCCCAACGCACCGCTCACCCTGCGGCAAAATATGATCGCCGCCCGCAAGGCTGCGCGCGTCGAGCAAACCGCCGTCAGCGAAATATATGCCGATCTCGGCTCCTATCCGACCGAAGGAATGGCGCAGGGACATATGACCGAAATACGCAACTTGCTGGACGATAGCGAAGTTGTTCTGGCGATTGTGCCCGAGGTTAAAACCGGCGGCGGCATTCCTACTTTTACAATCAAGGCCACGGGCCGTTCCCCGCAATCGATCTGTGACGATTTGAATCCCAAGGCATTCCCTTGTATTCCCAGAGGACAATAGGCGTTTCATCGCGTAGCGTAATGAATTCGTTAACTTTTTCATGCGAGTGGTAAAGGGTTCAACACAAAAAGGATGATGAGCATGTCCAAGAAATTTCAAGACGCGCCTTTTGATTTAAGCGCCGAAATAAGGCCCCTGATTCACAAATTGGGTATGGCGACCGGCGAAGAAGGGCGGGGCGCTATCCTGACCTTCATCGCGGCGCGGCGCGGCGAAGGCACGACGACGGTCGCACGTTCTTTCGTGCAGGCGCTGAACACCGAGACTGGGAAAAGAATTCTGCTGATCGAAGCGGGCGCAGAGGAAGACGCAACGGGGAGCGGCATTGTCGAGCTTGCCGCTTCGGGCACGAACATCGCTGCGAGCCTGACGGAGGCTGGTTCCGGCATTTTTGTCGGACAATGGGTCGCCAGCCCTCAAGGGAGAACCCAAGCGGGCCGCATTATTCAGGATAAGAGTTTCTGGCAATCGCTGCAAAATAGCTTCGACGTCATTGTCATCGATGCGCCGTCTCTGCAATCTTCATCGAACGGTATCGCCTTTGCGCAAGCTTCCGGCTCAACCATTCTGGTAGTCGAAGCGGAAGCGACGCGCAAGGAAGTCATTCAAAATTTGCGCGACACCCTCCTGGCCGTCAACGTCAAGATCGCAGGTATCGTTATGAATAACCGCAAACTCTATATCCCGGAAAAAGTCTACAAGCGGCTTTAGAACCTGCTCACGATCTCGTCAGGCCGCCAGCGAAAATGTGATTTTTCAGCGCGATAAAGCGCAGCGTACGCTTGTACGTGAGCATTTAGCGCGCTGAAAAAGCGCATTTGCAGCCAGGTCTGATGCGATTATGAACAGATTCTTAATCGATCAATTCGATCGACGAGGCCTCGCGCCCTTTGGACGCCGTCTGGACGAGCATCTTAAGTTTTTGCCCCGATTCCAAAGATTGCGCGCCGATGCGCAGTACAACCGTGCGATGCACGAATACATCGCGGCCACCGTCGTCGGGCGTCACAAAGCCAAAACCTTTATCCGGCTTGAACCACTTAACGGTTCCGGTCAATTCCGTTTCCGGCCCCGTCGCGGGCGGGCGCGTGGATTGAGGAATTTCACCTGTGCCCAGAACCTGCAGGATGTTAAGAACCTGACGACCTTTCGCGCCGTCCCCAATCTGCACGAGCATTTTGGTGCCTTCGATAACGTCGCGCAATCCCGCGCGGCTTACAACCGAAGAATGAATGAAGGCGTCTGACGACCCATCTACAGGTGCGACGAAGCCAAAACCTTTTGTCAGATTGAACCACTTAACGACGGCCTCAGTCTGAAACCCCTCATCCGGAGCAGAAAACATATCGAAAGAAGACAAGATACAACCTTTCCAAATAACAACCCAAAGTAGTCTGACTTTAATATGTTTTTATGAGCCGCACAACAGGCAAGTTCAGACTTTATTAGCCATATTAGAGTAGGTTTGAGGGGAAGAATTCAGGGCTAAAAACGTGAGAAATAAAGGAAAAATATACAAATTTCTGAATGACCGTCCTTCCACCTATACTTGCATAGGGTTATTGGTCTTTGCGTTTGCATTCCCGCCCTGCCCTTTGGCGCGCGCCGACGAAGACCCGTTTCAGATGGACTCTGGCCGCTGGATGTCGTTCGGCCATTACAAAGATGCGGATAAACGCGGCATACTCGACGCGAGACAACCAACCCCACCACCCCCACCGCAGCCCGAAGTCGTGCCCCCGCCGCCTGTGGCCCCTATCGTCGCAGCCCCCAGCCGCCCTATCGATCTGCCGATCATGCCCGGATTGAACAAAGAATTTAGTGTGAAGGTGGACACGACGGATGATGATCTTCAGACATCCAACAGTCCCGTCCTCGGAACAAACGCTCCGCCGGACATTCATCCGTCGGACAAAAATTGGCAAACGCCTTCCTCGACCCCCAAAATGCACACGCCTGGCGACGACAAAGACCCCTCGCTTGGCGTACGCATGACATTCCTGCCCAACGATAAAATCTCGCCTGTCCCGAGTCCTGATCGCATGTCGGCACAGCGTCGGGGGCAGCTTGCATTGGAGAAAAGCTTAAAAGAAAAGAAAGCCGCCAAAGCGGCAGACGATGCCGCGATCACCGCCGCGATAAACGCCTACAAAAAGCAACAGCTTGACGCCATACAAAGCGACCGGCAAACGATGCAAGCGCTTCAAGACGCGATCAGCTCGCTGGGTCTGCAAAAGAAATTGGGATTCATGACGAACGGTGCGCTGACCAACACACCAGATGCGCCGCCCCCCGCCAGCATTGATGTACCCGCACCGGAGAACGGCAAGTAAAACCCGGGCACAAAAAAAGCGCCCTTAGGGCGCGGTATCGCAAAATGACGAAGATACTTAGGCCGTCGTACCGACCGGGGCATACAAAGATTGCTTCGTCGTACCTTCCGCCGTCAAGCCCTGGCGCAAATAAGCCACAGTGATCGCTGAGGGAGTCTGCGAAACAACCTGACTGCCGTTAGCGCTGAGATATTGAGTGATAAAGCCTGCCGACGGATCTTGAATAACACGCGGAGTAAAAGAGTCATCCGTATCGACCGCCCCAGGAGCGGGTGGAGAAGAAGTAAGAGTGGAAGCAAAGCTCGCCGAATTTGGGGCTACAGGCACAGAAGGAACCTGAGGAATAACTACCCCTGACGACGCGCCAACTGTACTAATGCCACCAATCATATTGACCACCCACACTTTCAAACAACTGAAACGGGCAAACATCTTTCGAATCTCATAGTCATTATACCGAATAAGAGATCATTTGACAAGCTAAATGCGTACTAATACGTGCTATCAGCAAATATTTGCATTAATCTTTAAACGACCGAAATCAAAAAATATCACTTATTATCATGTGGTTACAAAAATATGGCCCCAGCATTGATTAATAACTTTGGCGTGCACTTTATCGCCACATCGAAGACCTGTAATGAACGCCGGATATTTCCCGCCACCCGACAATTCCGCCTCCCCAACTAACTAGGAGGCTTCCATTTTGACGGCGCGCGGTGTGGATTCGACCAGACGCGCTAAACGGCGGATGCCTTGATCGATCACCTCGGGCTCGTTGAGCGAATAACTCAGCCGCAACGTGTTGCGCCCCGAACGGTCGGGGTGGAACGCCGCACCGGGCACGAAAGCCACGCGCAATTCCTTAATCGCCTCTTTCAGCAAAAGCGTCGCGTCGATATGTTCCGGCAAGGTCATCCAGACGAACATGCCTCCCTCGGGCGATGTCCAGGTCACGCCCTCCGGCATATAGGCGTCGAGCGCCTGCAACATCGCGTCGCGGCGTTTTTTGTAAATCTCGCGCACATGCTTCGTATGCGTTTCCATAATTTGCGAGGCGACTTCGTACATAATCATCTGATTGAAAGGCGAGACATGTAAATCGCTGGCCTGATGAATTTGCACCAGCCTTTCAATGACCTCTTTGGGCGCGACGATCCAGCCGATGCGCAAAGCGGGCACGATAGATTTCGAGAAAGTACCGCAATGGATCACTTTGGCCTTGTCAATGCCGCCAGCGCGAGCCGCCGCCAGCGAGATCAACGACGGCACCGCTTCGCCGTCATAGCGCAAGCATTCATAAGCATTGTCTTCGACAAGCGGCAAATCCATCGCCTCTGCGAAATCAAGCAGCGCGTTGCGTTCGTCGAGCGACAGGCTGGTGCCCGTCGGATTCTGGAATTCCGGCATGACATAGCCGAATTTCGGCGCGCGTCCGGTAACGGCGCGGTATTGTTCCGGCGTGCGGTGGTCGTCCGCCGTGGGGAAAGTGTCATAGGCGCATTCATAAGAATTAAACGCCTGCAACGCGCCGAGATAACTCGGGCTTGCCGTAACAACCGTATCGCCTGGAGAGAGAAACAGCCTGGCCAGAAAATCGATCGCCTGCTGCGAACCATTGGTGATAAGGACATTGTCCGCCGTGCAAGTGAGCCCCAGCTTCTGCATATGAGTGGCGATCCACGCGCGCAACGGCGCATAACCCTCGCTAACGGAGTATTGCAAAGCGGCGGAAGCGCGCTTGGGATCGGCAAGGATTTTTTGAGCGGCATCTGCTATCGCCGCGACGGGAAAAAGCCGGGTGTCGGGAATGCCGCCTGCGAAAGAAATGATATCGGGCTGATCAAGCAGCTTGAGCAGCTCCCTGATTTCCGAAGCGTGAATGCGCGACATGCGGGAGGCAAAATGGTGTGACCAGTTCATAAGACATTTTCCTTTATAAAAAGTACCTAGTGGTCTGGGTCAGCTTAAATGAAGGGTTATAACGCCGAGATTTTTTGACGTAACGAAGACGAACGGCGCAGGCTGTATTGGATATACAGGCAAGCCGTTCGTCTTCGTTACGTCGCAAAAGATCAAGTTAGAACCCTTTATTTAAGCTGCCCCAGACCACTAAATGATACTTCTTTTGCTTATCGCCGCCAATGAGTTACACGGCAACGTGATTGCTTTTTCGGCCCATAACCGCTAATTAAGATGAAAGACGGCGATAGAGATTCTCCTCCCTATTCTCACCATATTTTGCCTTTAAACCAGCCCCGTCTTACGAGAATTGGCACATGACAAGATTTCGTTCCTTTATCGGCTTATTCGTCTTTGCGGCAGTTTTGTTTGCATTTTCGCCTTTGGCGCATGCGCAGCAATCCGCTGCTGCGGCGCAACAAACGCCGCCGCCCGCAGCCGAGGCGGCGAAACCTACGATCTCTTTGCCCGCGAGTCCCCTCGCTCCGCTTGCCACGCAATTGGGACAGAAATTGGAAACATTGGTGACGGCTACTGCGCCGCAACCGCCGCCAAACGATAACGGCGAAGACACTACAGGGCAAATTACCGACACTTTTACGACAGGCGTTTTGAATACGCTGGCGCAAACGATCAATACGCTAAAAGCGAACAGCGCCAATCTGGCGGCCGATATTTCCGCCCTGCCCGATTTTATCGACTGGCTGAATCACCAAAACACCGATCCACATCGTCAAGCTTTATGGAGCGCGATAGGCGGCGATCTGCTGATTATCGTCGGCGTGCCGTTGCTGAGCGGTATTGCGATCTCGCTTTTACTGATGCCGGTGATCATAAGGCTGCGGCGCAACCACCCCCTGACACGGCCCGGGCGCGTGGGTTTGTTGTTTAGTCTTTTCCTGCTGCGGCTTGTGCCGATTGTTATTTTCTTCGGCGCGGCTTTGGTGCTGCTCGACCAAAACGAAACGCACAGGCTGCCCCGTTTTGTTATTTTGAATATCATCTATGCTTTGGCGCTGGCACAAACGATGCACCAAAGCCTGAGATGCATTTTTGCGCCGACTGCCGAACATCTGCGCCCTTTCACCCTTACGACGCCGCGCGCCGTCTATGCCTATCGCTGGCTTAGCGCGTACAGTTTCGTTCTTGTGTACGGCTATTTCTTCGTCGATATCGCGTCGGCGTTGCGCGTGCCGGACAATGCGATCATCATACTGCAGAATATTTTCGGCCTGATGCTGACGGTAATGACGATTATCGTCATCTTCCAGACGCGCACTCATGTCGCCTCCATTCTGCGCGGCAACGCCGAAGAACAAGACCAGCAAAGCTTCAACCGCGCGATGCGTATGTGGCTGGCGCGGCGCTGGCACATACTGACGACAGCCTATCTTGTCATCGGCCTCGCGGTTTCCTTGCTGGGCATCGATCACGGCATCGCAGTCATGTTACGCGGAACGATTTTGACTCTGACCATTCTGACATCGGCGCGGTTTGGATTCATCGTCCTCGACATCTGGAAAATGCCGAAGGCCAACGCCTCGCCACTCATCCACCGCCAGATTTTGGCTTTCCTGCTGCGCCCCGTTATTTGGGTCTCCGCTGTCGTCGGCATCGCCGCAACATGGGGTTTTCGCTTCGACGGCTTTCTCGTAACCCCCTCGGGGCAACGCACGATAACCGCGCTTATATCTATCGCGCTGACATTGTTCATTCTGACCGCCATTTACGAAATACTCAATTCGTCAATCGAGCGTCATTTGAACCGCCGCGACAAAATTACCAAACAGCCGATAGCCACAGCGCGCGCGCGCACCTTGTTGCCGATGATGCGCAATATAATCTTTATCTTTTTCTCCGGCATCGCCATTTTGTCTTTCCTTGCGGCAGTCGGCGTCAATATCGGGCCGCTGCTGGCAGGAGCTGGCGTTATTGGCGTCGCAATCGGCTTCGGTTCGCAAAGTCTGGTCAAGGATTTCCTGACCGGGCTGTTCATCGTCGCCGAAAACTCGGTCGCGGTGGGAGATGTCGTCACGATTGGCGCCTTCAGCGGCGTGGTCGAAGCGCTGAGCATCCGCACGATTCGTTTGCGCGATACAGACGGGTCGCTGTACATCATACCTTTCAGCGAAGTGTCGAAGATCACCAATATGACTAAAGGATTCGCTTATGCGCTGGTCGATGTCGGCGTGGCGTATGACAGCGATCTGGAACGCGTTATGAACGTCTTGCGCGATATCGGCGCGCAGATTCAGGCAGACCCCGTTTTCAAGCGCGTCATTCTTGAACCGATCGAAGTTATGGGCATCGAGAAGTTCGGAGATTCATCGATCACCATTCGCTCCCGCATCCGCACGCGCCCCGGCAAGCAATGGGATGTGCGCCGCCTGCTTATGCTGCGCATCCAGCAACGCTTTGCCAAAGAAAATATCGATATGCCTTTCCCGACCGCGATCAGCATCACCAAAACGGAAGCGGTTCAAGTACCGTCTCGTTGAAAGAGGATAGAGTATGAAAAAATTTATTACGCAAGACACCGCCCTAACCGACGAAGCCCTTAACGTCATCGCCCATTTGCCCACGACAAGTCTTCCGCTTCTTGTCGAAGACGGATTTTTTAAAAAACTGGGTGACAAGGATTTTATGCGTATTGCCGTTCTGCTGGCGCAAAAAGGGTTTGACGAAGGCGGCTGCCCTATCGGCGGCGTTATCATCGACAACGTCACGCGCCGGATCATCGGCAAAGGGCACAACACGCTGGTACAGGATAACGATCCTTACAATCACGGCGAAACATCGGCGATGCGCGACGCGGGACGCCACGATTTCAGCCTGACCACGATTTTTACAACGCTAAGCCCCTGCGATGTGTGCGCGACTTTGATTTATATGCGGCAATTCAACCGCGTCGTGGTCGGAGACATCACCAGCGCTTCGGGTAACGAAGCGGTGCTGCGCGAAAAAGGCGTCATCGTCGACATTCTGGAAGACCCGCAGGCCATCGCGCTTTATGCACAATACAGGCAGCAGAAACCTTTGCTGGACATCGAAGACTGGAAAGGATTAGCCGCAGTGCGTAAAGCCTGAGGCACATACATACCCTAGTTTGATAATTGTCAAATACGCGACATAACGATAGGGTACAGATACGAAAAAGCAGGGCAACCAACCAATTTTTTCTCCCACTTCAGCTTTATCGGACATCACAATCATGACAAATCAAGCAAGCGGCGCGAAGTTGCCACGGCCTCCTTTTGAATGTATCGCGTTGTTGCTGCAAGGCGGCGGCGCGCTTGGGGCTTATCAAGCAGGCATCTATGAAGCCTTGGCGGAATCCGGGCTGGAACCTAACTGGATCGCGGGCATTTCCATCGGGGCTATCAATGCCGCGATCATCGCCGGGAATCCGCCGGAGACGCGCGTGCAAAACCTGCGCAAATTCTGGGAAGAAATCACGACTCCTTGTTTCGGCAGCCAATCGCTGGGCCCCGTGGCCGGAATGCTTCACGACGGCAGTGGCCGCAGCCTTATGAACGCGGCGAGCGCCTATGCCGCTTTGATGAACGGCGTGAACAATTTCTTTTCACCCCGTACGCTGACGCCGTGGCTGAATAAAAAAGGCTCGGTAGACGCGACGAGTTACTATGACACCAGCAAACTTAAAACGACGCTTGAACGTCTCATCGATTTCGACCGCATCAACGCGAAGGAAATGCGTTTCTGCGCCGGAGCGGTCAATGTAAGGACGGGTAATTTTATCTACTTCGATACGGACACGCACACGATCTGCCCCGAACATATTATGGCCAGCAGCGCGTTGCCGCCTGCGTTTCCGGCCGTGGAGATCGACGGCGAATATTACTGGGATGGCGGCCTGGTTTCCAACACGCCCTTGCAATGGATGGTCGATAGCGTCCCCCGATTAGACACGCTGGCCTTTCAGGTCGATCTGTGGAGCGCCGACAGCCCCCTGCCCCGCGATATGGCCGAAGTCATGACGCGCACCAAAGAAATTCAGTATTCCAGCCGCACGCGCGACCATACCGACCGTTTCAAACGCATTCAGAAATTCCGCTATGCTTTCGCCAAGCTCCTCGAGGAATTACCGGAGGAATTAAAAAACACGCCCGAAGCCGAACTGTTAGGCACAACGGCGAACCGCAAAGTCTATAACCTCGTGCATATGATTTATCATGCGCGGGATTACGAAGGCCCCTCCAAAGATTTCGAATTCTCCTGCACCAGCATGCAGGAACATTGGCAATCGGGTTATCACGACATGCACCACACGCTCGAGCACACCGAAATTCTGCAACGCCCCACCAATGCCGAGGGAATCCAAACATTCGATTTCTCGGAAGAAAACATGAAATACTGCAAACTGCGCTCGGCCTAACCCCTCTTTTCAACCAAGGAGAACATCATGCGTTTACAAGATAAAGTCGCCGTCGTCACAGGAGCCGCAAGCGGCATCGGCAAAGAAATCGCAATCACCTATGCCCGCGAAGGCGCGAAAGTGGTGATCGCCGATCTTAATCAGGAGGGAGCCGACGCCACAGCCAAAGAACTCGACCCCACAGGCAAACGCGCGATCGGCGTGGCAATGGATGTGACAAAGGAAGATCAGGTCGATGCCGGAATGGCGAAAGTCATCAGCATATTCGGCGGCATCGATATTCTGGTCAGCAACGCGGGCATTCAGACTGTCGAGCCGCTCGACCAGTTTGAATTCGCAAAATGGAAACAACTACTCGCCATTCATCTCGACGGTGCGTTCCTGACCACGCGCGCGGCGTTGCGCCAGATGTATAAGCAAAGCAGAGGCGGCAGCATTATCTATATGGGCTCCGTGCATTCTAAAGAAGCTTCGGCGCTGAAAGGCCCCTATGTGACCGCCAAGCACGGGCTCATCGGCCTCGCCAAAGTCGTCGCCAAGGAAGGCGCGAAACATGGCGTTCGCGCGAATGTGATTTGCCCCGGCTTCGTGCGCACGCCGCTGGTCGAAAAACAAATTCCCGAACAGGCCAAAACGCTCGGCATTTCGGAAGAGGATGTGGTGAAAAAAGTGATGCTGGGCGAAACCGTCGACGGCGAATTCACCACCGTTCAGGACATCGCCGAAACCGCATTATTCTTTGCCGCGTTCCCGACAAACGCAATGACCGGCCAATCGCTGGTCGTCAGCCACGGCTGGTTTATGCAGTAGGAAGC
>JBAVWC010000489.1:0-4381 GCA_049697595.1 Alphaproteobacteria bacterium | reverse complement strand
ATGGCGCTGTCGATGCCGCCCTTCGATTTTTTTCCGTTATTGTGGGTTTGTTTTCCGGCGTTGATTTTCCTTTTGCAGGGAACGACGAATGCGCGGCAGGCTTTCGTTACCGGCTGGAGCTTTGCCTTCGGCTTCCTCGTCTTTGGGCTTTACTGGATCGCTGTGTCGATGTTTGTCGATCTGGCGCATTTCTGGTGGGCGGTGCCGCTGGCCGTCGCCGGACTGCCGGCCTGCTTTGCGATTTATTACGGCATTGCGGCTGTTATTGCGCGGCGCATCGGTCTGTCGCGGCTGAGCGGCGCGATAACTTTTGGATTGCTGTGGTTTCTCGCCGATTATGCGCGCGGGCATTTGTTCACCGGTTTTCCGTGGAATTTGACCGGCTATGCGTGGTCAGGGGTGTTGCCCGTTTTGCAGGTCACCGGCATCTTCGGCATATATGGACTAACACTACTGACAACGGTTGCCGCCTGTTTGCCCGCCAGCGTGGCCGACACCGTCAAAGCCGGACGCATCGCTTGCGTCGCAAGCCTGATGATGTTCGCGGTCTTTGCGATCGGCGGGGAAGTGCGGTTGCAAACGACCTCGGTCGGCACCGTTCCCGATGTTCATTTGCGGCTGGTGCAGCCTAACATCGCGCAGACGCTTAAAATGAGAAACGACGAGCGCGAGCCGGGTTTCCAGACGCTGCTCGATCTTTCATCAGCCAAAAGCGACGTTCAGCCGACGCATATTTTCTGGCCGGAGACTGCCTCCACATATTACCTGAGCGAAGATGCTGACCACCGTCAGGAAATCGCAGCGCGTATTCCGTCCTCTGCGGACGTTATTACCGGAGTCGTCCGCCGCGAGCTGGACGAAAACGGGGATACGGATTTTTATAATTCTCTGGTCGTCGTTGACGGTTTGGGGCGTTTGGTCGGGGGTTATGACAAAGCGCATCTGGTGCCGTTCGGCGAATTTATGCCGGAGCGCAAATATATTCCCTTTATTAAAGCCGTCGCGGCAAGCGATGCCGATTTTTCAGCTGGGCCAGGCGTGCGCAGCCTGCGCGTTCTTGGCTTGCCCTTGTTCAGCCCTTTGATTTGCTATGAAGCAATTTTTCCGGGCGACGTCGTGGCGCAGGACGACCGCCCCGGTTTTATGGTGAATCTGACGAACGACGCCTGGTACGGAAACACCACGGGGCCCTATCAGCATTTCGCGATTGTACGGGTGAGGACGATCGAAGAGGGACTGCCCCTGATTCGCATTGCCAATACCGGCATTTCGGGCGTTATCGATCCTTTGGGGCGAATCGTTCAAAGATTGGGCCTCGGCAAACGTGGATTTATAGACAGCGACCTCCCCAACGCGATGAGCGTCACTTTTTTTAGCAAGTGGCGAGAGGCGCCTTTGTGGTCCGGGTTTCTGATTTTGGTATTAACCTCCTCAATTTTAACTATAAAAAGAAAATAATCCTTATCCCTTGATAGTTTTTGTTTCTGACACATCTTCAATATGATAGCTTAACTACTCTCAAGCGGCCTTTTGCAACCACACTAGGGTATGTACGAGTTACCTCTTAAGATCATCGTCGTTATTGATGTAAGCGTGAACAAGTCTCTTCTTAGGTCTGTTATTGACATACAAGGATATTCCAATGGATTCTGCTGTGGACAACAAAACGAAGAAAAAAGAGCTTCGCTCGAAAAATCCGGATCCGATCGATATTCATGTCGGCGCACGCTTGCGTATGCGGCGTAATCTAGTCGGGTTGAGCCAGGAACAGTTGGGCAAGTCTTTAGGGTTGACCTTCCAGCAGATCCAGAAATATGAACGCGGCATCAACCGCATGGGATCGAGCCGCCTGTTTCAGGTCGCCAAAACGCTGTCCGTTCCTATTGCCTATTTCTTTGAAGATCTTCCGGCATCTTTGGATGCGCCGCCTACCGGATTTGCGGATAACGAGCAAACGCCGCTGGGCGGGCCTGCGTCTTCCGAAAAGGGCGATTACGACATTCTGCGCCGCCGCGAAACGCTGGAACTGATCCGTTCCTACTATCGCATCCACGACCCCAAGCAGCGCCGCATGATTTACGAGCTGGTGCGCTCAATGTCCGATGAAGAGTAACAACCTATTCGGTTGTTAAAAGCATAGGGCCCAGAGCGCGGCCTCCCAGAATATGCACGTGATAATGCGGCACTTCCTGATGTGAATCGGTGCCGCAATTCGCAATGAGCCTGTATCCCGTCGCGATGACGTTCGCAGCGTTGATCGTTTGGCCTAGCGCGCGGTTAAACCCGACGATTTCGGCATCGTCCGCGCTGGTTATAAAATCATCGAAAGTCGTATAGGGCCCTTTGGGGATCACCAGAATATGCGTGGGCGCTTTCGGGTGGATGTCGTGGAACGCGAGCGCAAAATCATCTTCATAGACTTTTTTGCAGGGAATTTCGCCGCGCAGAATTTTGGCGAAAATATTACTGGGATCGTAGCTCATCTTCGTTCTCCACAAGTGACGGTTAAGACTACAGAAGCTCGGTTTCTTGCACAAGGGCCTCTTCATTCCGCCCCAGATGCGCAGCCCACAGGCGGCCGAATTTGCCCTGTTGCGCGAGAAGCGTGGCGAAATCGCCCTGCTCCACTATCGCGCCATTTTCCATTAAAAGGATATGATCGAAGCGCGGCAGCAGATGCAGCCGATGAACCGTCGCGATAATCGCTTTATCGGCAAATTGGTTGAATAAACGGTCAAAAATGCCGCTTTCGGTGACCTGATCGATGCTGCTGGTGGGCTCATCAAGCAGCAAAAGCGAGGCATCCTGAGCCGCGATCAGCCCGCGCGCCAGCGCCAGCCTTTGTTTCTGCCCGCCCGACATATTGACGCCGCGCTCGCGGATATCGGTATCGAGGCCTTGCGGCAATTTGGGCAGCACTTCGTCGAAAGCCGAGATCGATAAAGCCTGTCGCAAGATATTTTTCGCGATATGCGTGCCGAACGTCAGATTGTAATGCACGGTGTTTTCGAACACCTCGCTATCCTGTGGAACCAGCGTCGTAAAACCGGAGAGCGGCGCGAGCGTTGAGAAATGCTGGCCGTCAATGGAAAGATCAACGCTTTGCGCATCATAGAGGCCGCGCAGAAGAGTAAGAAATGTCGTCTTGCCCGAACCGCTGCTGCCGACAAAAGCGATTTTTTGCCCGGCCTTAATCGTCAGCCTGACGCCGCGCAGATGATGCAGAGCGTCTTCGCCTTCGTGATGCGTGAATATCAGATTGTCGATGCGGATTTTCTTCCAGTCCTGTTTTGTCGCAGGCGGGCGCAAGACGGCGAAGCGCGCGTGATCGGCGATCAGTCCGTCGACGCCGTGAACGTCGATGCTGTAATAAAGTTGTTGTTCGAAGGTCTGGCTGCCTTGAAAAAACTGCTGCATGATCGTCAGCAAATACTGAAAAATCGCGACGACGGAACCCAGCGCGATCGCCTGCCCGCGCGCCATATCGGCGGCTATGTAGACGCCGATGATGCCCATCTGCACCACGATCAGCAACATGCTGATGCAGCCCCATTTCCATTCGTTGATGACGACTTCGCGCCAGAATGATTTTTTGATGCCCTCGTAACGCGATTGAATTTCATCGCCGGTATTGCCCTGCATGCGCAGCGTCAGAACCGTGACGATGTTGCCGATATAATCATACAAAGCGGAGCTGAGATGATGTTCGGCCTCGTTGGTTTTGCGCACCACCGGGACAAGATCGCGGTCGAAACGGCGGATAATCATCGCGATAAGCAGGCTGGAGATGATCGAAACAACAGCAACCCATACCGAAAAGAAAGCCAGCATGCCTATGCTGGCAAAGGTACGCACCATAATTTGAATCGTCACGAACTGGCCCTGAGAAAACTGGAACAGGGCTTTTTCGGCTTTGCGGATACGGTTGATCGTGCCGCCGGAATGATGATCCTGATGCCAGCGCAGCGGCATTTCGGTCACGATGCGATAAAGCGAGGCGATGAATGTGCGCCCGACGGTAAAAGCCACACGCCGCTCGGCAAGGCGCGCGGGGCCGTGCAGCAGCCAGAAAAATGCGGTAAGGCCGCCGTAATAAAGCGAGAGAGTAAAAATCCTTTGCATCGCGCCCTCGCCGCCCTGTTGCGCGGCATTGATCAGCCGGGCGAGGATGAGGGGCTGAAAAGACAAGACGATATTAGCGACCAAAAACGCCGTATAAAACGCCGCCATCCGCCGACGTTCGGCCAGCCCCGCATAGCGCCACGCGGTGCGGACAAGAAAAACGAAATTGCTGCCGGGATAATTCTGCATCGCGGGATTTTAGCACATCATCCCCAGGAATGAATATTCAATCCTGCAAAACAAAACCGCCCTTTCTTGC
>JBAVWC010000488.1:0-1596 GCA_049697595.1 Alphaproteobacteria bacterium | reverse complement strand
GTGGTGAGCCACGCCACCAGGTAGGAGATCCCCACCGAGACGACGACTTGGATAAACGTCACGACCGGTGCGGGGAGTGAGTTGCTGACTTTGGCCAGAGTTGTTTTCATGAAGCTCCTAGTTGGGTGAGAGTAGCGATGAGTGCTTGAAGAACTTGAAGCATGGTGCGAATCGCTGTGGTGTTCTGGACTCGATATAAAAGTGCCATTTAGATAATCTCCGGTGTGTCGATAGCAACCCAGTCGATCTGCATTTGCTTGGAGTTTTGTGCGGTGACGGTCGGGTCGTTGCCGATGGTGCCTCCATCGCCCGTCTGCCACTGCATCGAAAGAAACATGTTGGAGAGCAGCCCGTAGGGGTCGGCGTTGCCGTTGTCGGGGTTAGGGAACGTAGCAACGGTAGCGCCATCACACGACACGACGATTGTCGCGGTGGTCCACTGCAACTGGTAGAGGTGCCACTGAGTCCGATCTACGTTGATGTACCCGAGGTACTTCTGGCTGTTGCCTTGTCCCCAGTGAACGAACATGTTGCCGCCCTCTTGGAAGTCAATCTCCGGAGGCCAGTTATTCCCCATCGTGAGCAAGATGTCGGTGAGTCCGTCATAAGAATCAGCCCTCATGGCGACGGAGAACGTCGTGCCGACCGGCCAACGGGTCGCTGTTTGTAATCCCGCTTCGGCCCAGTTCAACTGCTTTGTTGCTTGTGCCTGCGTGAAGTCCGCACCCGCCTTGATTGCAGCCGCGATGCCGCTTGGGTCTTGGTAGGCGTTGAGGCTAAGAACTGAGTTAGTAAGCGAGAGGTGACTCTCTAGCCAGATAGCACCCTGGGAGTTGATGCCGTTGTATTGGTTCCACGCACTCGATAACGAGGATTCGGTGAAGTCGTCAAAGAGCGCCCGTGTGAAACCGCTCGCTACTGCAGGCGGCGTGATGCCGCTCGGATACGCGCTGGCAGGAACAGGCGTTGGGGTTGGAGCAGGTCCATTTTTTTCCTTCCAGTTGACCGACACGTAGGCAGTTGCAATGGGGGGGAAAGTCTCGTTCGAGGCATTGTACGTTCTCGCGGGCCAGCCGTTTGACTCCGCTTCCATGATCTCTTCGTAGGTCGTGACTTTGACCAACCCCGCCGCCGCTAGTTGTGCGGCAGTGGGGCCTTTCGTTGCGTCGTCGCTCATGCGGACAACCTCCTGAACTCTCGCTCTACATACCGCTCTACACGCTCTAGGATGCCCTCAGAGGGCGCGGAACCCGATGGGGCTTGTACGGTGCCATGAATCTCATTGAGGGCCCCCTGAAGCGTCGGCCAGTCGACTGCTGGATCGTCGGCGTCAAAGACCACCCAGGCGTCGGTGATGTTGCTTGTGCGATAGTTCACGAGGAATGGCTGAGGCCCTCCCCATGTGACGAGTGTCCCGCCGCCCTGGCCGTCACCGCGAACGACGAGCGTGTCGTGCCCTTCGTTGGGGTCGGGTCGGTCGTCCGTGCCCCAGGGGATTCGAGGGTCCGCTTCAAACTGCGCTTCCGCGTTGTCCGAAAGAATCTGGCCGATGAGCGCTCCGGAGAAGGTCTTGGCGAACCAGTCGAGGGACTCGAT
>JBAVWC010000487.1:0-12636 GCA_049697595.1 Alphaproteobacteria bacterium | reverse complement strand
GACGAGGGCTATTTCCTTCATGTCGAGGATCTGGACCTGTGTTTCCGCTTCCGCAAAGCCGGCGGCAAGATTTATTTTGCGCCCGATGTTGTGGCAATTCACACCGGAGGCACCAGCGAAGCGGCATCGGATTTCGTCGAACGCCACAAAACACGGGGCTTTAGCCGTTATTTTCACCGGAATTTTGGCGAAACAACGCCTTTTATCCTGCTGTGGGGTCTGGATATAGCTATCTGGATGCGTTACCTTCTGCGCCGATGCCTGAGTAAATAGACCGGATAGAAAAATGACCAATTCTTCTTCGACTGACCGCACTATTTTAGTGACCGGAAGCGCCGGGTTTATCGGCGCTAATTTTGTTCTTGATTGGATGAAGGAGCGTAAGGGTTCCGTTGTCAGTCTTGACAAGCTGACTTATGCGGGTAATCGCGCCAATCTCGCCAGTTTGGACGGCAATCCTCGGCATGTTTTTGTGCAGGGGGATATTGGGGATCAGGCTTTGGTTGCCAAGCTTCTTGCCGCCCACAAGCCGTCGGCGATTGTCAATTTCGCGGCTGAGTCGCATGTCGATCGTTCGATCCACGGGCCGGAAGATTTTATTCAGACCAATGTTGTCGGCACTCTGCGTTTGTTGGAGGCGGTGCGCGCCTATTTCAATGAATTGTCCGATGCGGATAAAAGGGCGTTCCGCTTTTTGCATGTTTCGACAGATGAGGTTTACGGCTCTCTCTCGCCGCAAGATCCCGCCTTTGCCGAAACCAATCCCTATATGCCTAACAGCCCTTATTCGGCATCGAAAGCTGGATCGGATCATTTGGTGCGGGCGTGGCATCATACTTATGGGCTTCCGGTTCTCACTACCAATTGCTCGAACAATTACGGGCCTTATCAATTTCCGGAAAAGCTGATTCCGCTGATCATGAATAATGCGCTGACCGGCAAACCGCTCCCTATATATGGCGACGGGCAGAATGTGCGCGACTGGCTTTATGTTGGGGATCATTGTTCGGCCATTCGCCGCGTGCTGGATGCGGGGCGCGTGGGAGAGACCTATAATATCGGTGGGTGCAACGAGATGAAGAATCTTGATGTCGTGCATACTCTCTGCGATATCCTCGACAGGCAGAAGCCGCTGCCGCAGGGCCGCAGTTACCGCGAACAAATCACCTATGTCAAAGACCGTCCCGGTCACGACCGCCGCTATGCGATCGACGCGCGCAAAATCGAAAGCGAGTTGGGTTGGAAACCGCAGGAAACTTTTGCCAGCGGCATCGAGAAAACGGTTCGGTGGTATCTGGATAATCAAGCCTGGGTCGAGAACGTGACCAGCGGAGCCTACCTGAAATGGGTAAGCACAAATTATGCATCGAGGGCATCGGCATGAAGCGCAAAGGCATCATTCTCGCCGGAGGTTCCGGCACACGGCTGCACCCCGTCACGCTTGCCGTGTCGAAACAGCTTTTGCCGATTTATGACAAACCGATGATTTACTACCCGCTCACGACTTTGATGCTGGCGGGTATTCGTGAAATTTTGATTATCTCTACGCCTCAGGATACACCACGCTTTCAGCAATTGCTGGGCGACGGCAGCGCGTGGGGATTGCAGTTGGAATATGCAGTCCAGCCCTCGCCCGACGGATTGGCGCAAGCCTTTATCATTGGGCGCGAGTTTATCGGCGATGCGCCTGCGGCTCTGGTTCTGGGCGATAATATTTTCTTTGGCCACGAATTCTCCCACCTCCTCAAGCGCGCGGATAAGATCAAAGACGGTGCAACGGTTTTTGCCTATTACGTTCGCGATCCTGAACGTTACGGCGTCGTTGAGTTTGATGAACAAAACCGAGCCTTGTCGATTGAGGAAAAGCCTAAACAGCCCAAAAGCAATTATGCCGTCACCGGGCTTTATTTCTATGACAACAAGGTTGTCGATTATGCCGCCAGCCTGAAACCTTCGCCGCGCGGCGAGCTGGAAATCACCGACCTGAACTGCGTGTATATGAACAAGGGACAGTTGAACGTCGAGATTATGGGGCGCGGCTATGCGTGGCTGGACACCGGCACGCATGAATCTCTGCTGGAGGCAGGACAGTTTGTGCAGACAATCGAAAATCGGCAAGGATTGAAGGTCGCCTGCCCCGAAGAAATCGCCTTTCAGAAAGGCTATATCGACGCGGCGCAGCTTGAACAGCTTGCCAAGCCTTTGATGAAAGGCGCTTATGGGCAGTATTTGATGCAAATGCTCCAGAAAAAGGGCGTGCGGATATGAAGGTAACCCCCACGAAGCTTGAAGGTCTTCTGATCCTTGAGCCCAAGGTTTTCGGCGACGCTCGCGGGTTCTTTCTGGAAAGCTATAACGCCAAAACCTTGCGCGATGTCGCTGGAATCACAGAGAATTTTGTGCAGGACAATCACTCGCGCTCTGCCAAGTGTGTGTTGCGTGGCATGCATTATCAAATTCGTCAGCCGCAGGGCAAACTGGTGCGCGTGGTCAAAGGCCGCGTCTTCGATGTCGCCGTCGATATGCGCAAATCATCACCCACATTCGGTCAATGGGACGGCATCGAACTTTCCGAAGACAATCACCTCCAGTTATGGATACCTCCCGGCTTCGCCCACGGCTTTGTCGTCTTGTCGGATGTGGCAGATTTTCTTTACAAGACAACAGACTACTACGCGCCGGAACATGATCGCTGCCTGATTTGGAACGATCCTGCGGTCGGCATCAAATGGCCGATAGATTTTGCGCCGATCTTGTCGGCGAAAGACGCCAAAGGGTTGCCTTTGGATCAATTGTCGATCTCCTGATCCGCTCTTTTGGCATTTCCGCGCCGCAGCATTCTCATTTTTACATACAAGACGAATCGATTGGATGAGCCCATGCACGGCGATTGCGGTGCGTGAAGTGGAATCAATTCCAGACTCTCGACACAAAAAATTTTATGCGCTCCGATGCACATTCGAGGATGCATCTTGGTTCCGGCGGAATTTTTTTGGCCGATTGAAATGTCGGCATCGTCATTTGACGAGGGATAATTTGTACAATCACGCAGAGGCGGCGAATAGCGAAATATATGCGTAAATACTAATGAATAAGGCCCTTAAAAGAAAAACCCCCGTTCGGATTGCCAGCGATCGCGTAGCATACCGAACGGGGGTTGAAGTTAATCACGTCGCCTTGCGGCGACGGATTATTACTTCTTCTTCTTAGCGGCGGTCTTCTTAGCAGGCTTCTTAGCAGCAGCCTTCTTGACAACCTTCTTCGTCGTTTTCTTAGCAGCCATAGTGACCTCCTTGTTAAGTGACTAGAGTAGAGTGATATGATGTTGTGACTTGCCGCGAAAATAGTCAACAAGATTTTTTGCATCGATCATGAATCTGACTCGAAATATGTCGCATCGCTCCGATGCGTTGCAAGTGAGCAACAGATTTTCAAATGCGCGGAAGTTTTTTCCGCATGAAGAAAAAAAATCCTGCGCGCATCACCGACGATGCACGACAGGATCAAAATAAAAATGTGCGAAGTGCGATTAGATATCTGGCGTAGCCTTCGCAAGATCCTTCGAAATGAATCCACACGCGAGATGCATTTAGTTATGCCGGATAATTACTAACGAATCGTGAATAAAAAATCGCGGAAGGTTTTGCGCGAGGCGTTGAGATGAAATCTTCGGACAGTTTTTCTCTCGCACGAAGATGTTTTCAAGTTTCCAAAATGAAAAATGCGCAAGTGTCATTCCTTCCCCGTGTCGAGACACGGTGAGAGAATCCTTCTGTGCCGCAGATGAGTCTTTGTCGCGCGGACGCGCGACGTTGGATACGGCTTTCGCCGGTATGACGATGATGTGAGGGGAGCAAAACAGCCGCTAAACCACCAAAAAATAGGCTCTTTTCAAACCCTTGGACGGCGCGGAAGTTATTTGTTATCTGTAGTGCCGTTTCCAACCGGGCCTGTAGTTCAGTGGTTAGAACGCACCGCTCATAACGGTGTTGTCGTAGGTTCAAATCCTACCGGGCCCACCACCCTGCGCCTTCGGCTTCGGGTGGCAGGCCACCTGAGGAAACAACTTTCTTACGCAGACCAAATATATTTTACCCGGTTCTGGATTCCGGTCAGAAGGTCGTAATTTATATTTTCGGTTGTCGCGGCGACTGTTTCAATCGGCAATCCTTCGCCCCAGAGGATGACTTCTGTGTTCACGGCGGCGTCGCGGCACGGGCGCAGATCGACGGCGGCCATATCCATAGAGACGCGACCCGCTATCGAACAACGCGCGCCGTTGACGAGAACCGGTGTTCCGTCGCGCGCGGTACGCGGGTAACCGTCGCCGTAACCGACCGCCATAATGCCGACTGACATATCTTCCGGGCAGGTGAAGCGCGCGCCGTATCCTATCGTGTCGCCTCGCTTTAAATTTTTTACGGCGATCAATCGCGTGCGGAATGTCATGACGGGTTTCAGGCCAAGAGATTCCGCCGTGCGCGTCGCGAATGGAGTGGCTCCGTAAAGCGACAGCCCTGCCCGCACCCAGTCGTAATGCTGATCGGGAAAAGAGAAAATCGCGGCGGAGTTACAAAGACTTTTGGGGCCGTTATGACTGGCGGCAAATTTTTCGAAGCATGCTATCTGATGTTTGTTATGAGGATGTTCCGGCGCATCCGCACAGGCAAAATGCGACATGATTCCGACAGGTTGCCGGATAGAGGGGCTGGTCGACAAGGTTTGCAGGGCAAGTGGCGCTTGCGAAGGCAAAAAGCCTAGACGCCCCATACCCGTGTCGATTTTCAGCCAGGCGACAAGCGGTTTGCTTACCGGACTCTCGACCAGCCATTGCACTTGGGCGGGCGTGTGGAAAACGACGTGAAATTCCTGTTCCGCAGCTATCCGCAATTCATCCGGTTCGAATACGCCTTCGATCAGCACCAGAGGGGATTTGATCCCGGCGGCGCGCAGGGCCAAAGCTTCGTCGATAGAGGCGACGCCCATTGCATCGACATGCCCTTCGAGCCTTTGACCGACGGAGATTGCGCCGTGGCCATAGGCATTGGCCTTGACCATTGCCATAAGTTTCGCACGCGGAGCCGTAGCGCGGATCACAGAGACATTATGCAAAAGATTTTCGGTTGAAAGAGCGCAGGTGGTAGGCCGTGACATAGGATTATTCTCCGTATGGAATGTCGTGATAGGCGTGCGGATGCCCGTGGAAGTCCTCGACCAGCCAGCCGTTTCCGTTATCGACGGCGAAGACGGGGCCGATTGGCGCTTTGCCGTGGCCGCCGGGCAGGTCGAGCATATAAGTGGGCTGGCATAGGCCGGACATTTTACCGCGCATCGCGCGCAGGAGAGATTGCCCCTCGGCAATCGGCACGCGGAAATGGGCTGTTCCCCTTGCGAGGTCGCCGTGGTGAAGATAGTGCGGCTTGATACGATTTTCGACAAAGGCGCGCATCAGGCTTTCCAAACTTTCGGGCGTATCGTTGACGCCGCGCAGTAGAACGCTTTGCGACAGCATTGGGAAACCGGAATCGACCAGACGCGCGCAAGCGGCGCGGGCTTCAGACGTCAATTCGCGGGCATGATTACAATGCAGCAGGATATAAACGGGCATCCGTCCGCGCAAAGCTTGCACCAGTTCCTGTGTGATGCGCGGCGAATCGACAATGGGTACGCGCGTATGTATGCGGAGAATTTTGACATGCTCGATATCGTTTAGTTGGGCGACTACCTCGGCAAGACGCCGATCCGACAGCATCAAAGGGTCGCCGCCCGACAAGATGACTTCCCAGATTTCCGAATGTTCGCGGATATAGGCCAAGGCTTTCTCGATTGCTTCGGGGCTCAACATCCCGTCGCCCTGCCCCACTTGTTCGCGCCGGAAACAGAAACGGCAATAAACGGGGCAAGCATGCAGAAGCTTCAACAGTACGCGGTCGGGATAACGATGCACGATGCCTTCGACGGGGCTGTGCGCGTGGTCGCCGATGGGGTCGGCGCGCTCGGCGGGATGAACGGATAATTCGCGGGTCGAAGGAACGAATTGCGCGGCTATTGGATCGGCGGCATCTGTCGGATCGATCAGGGCCAGCATCGCGGGCGTCACCGATACGGAAAATTGGGAGGCGACGGATTGAAGTTCCGGCGTCACGGCGGATAAGACCCCTGCCGAGGCCAAGGCTTCCAAAGTGCGGGCAGTTGCGGGTTTAAACATCTTTCGCCGCTATCTCCGCGCGTGTTCCACCACGTCCATTAAGGCGCGCTGAAAAACCTGGGGATTGCTTAGGACATCGAAGGGAGAGATGTCTCCGCCCGCGCCATGTACCAGAACCGTGCCGTAGCCGAGCATGCGTCCCGTTATTGTCTGGTCGAAATTCACGCCGGTTACGCGGTTGACCATAATTTCAAAAGTCGAGCGCGAGATCATGCCGTATTTCGCGATCAAGCGCCGATTGGTGATCGCCAGCTCGGTCGAGGATTGCCGGACAATAGCACCCAGCAAAAAGCCGAACCCTGCCAAAGTCATTACCAGCGCGCCGCCGGAAATAACCTTTCCGAATACGGGCGTGAACGACGCATCGCCCATGATATATCCGGCGATGCCGTTGCCCAAAACGCTGAGAATGCCGCCGATAACGGTCAGCATCATGCCGGGAACGAAGATGATCCAATGCAGCGTGGCGATATGAACGATCCGTTCGTCAGGAAGCAGTTGTTTCTGCAGATAGCTCATAAAGACCCCAGGGTGTTTGATTCGGCAGCGGCAAGCCTATGCTAGCTGAACTAAAGAAACGATAACATAGGAGATGCTAGGAGGCCGCTTTCAACGAACGTCCGGCGTCTTCCTGTTCCGCCAGAAATTTTTCGGCCTCTAGCGCAGCCATGCAGCCCAGACCTGCCGCCGTTACTGCCTGACGGAACACTTTGTCCTTCACGTCGCCAGCGGCGAAGACGCCGACGACATCGGTTGCGGTGCTGTCGGGTTTGGTGATCAGATAGCCTTCGTCATCCATTTTCAGTTTGCCGCGGAAAAGTTTGGTCGCGGGATCGTGGCCGATAGCGACGAACAGGCCGGAAACCGGGATTGTTTGTTCCTGATTGGTTTTGACATTCTTCACGCGCACGCCGGTGACCGAGGGTGGTTGATCGTCGCCGACGATATCCTCGACCACGCTGTCCCACACTACGGTGATTTTCGGGTGGTTGAGGACGCGCTGCTGCAACATCTTCTCGCCCCGGAAAGAATCGCGGCGGTGGATCAGGGTTACTTTGCTGGCGTGGTGGGTCAGATATAAGGCTTCTTCGAGCGCGGTGTTGCCGCCGCCGACGACGCATATTTCCTTGCCCCGGAAAAAGAATCCGTCGCAGGTCGCGCAACCGGAAACGCCGAAGCCCTGAAATTTCTTTTCGCCGGGAAGGCCGAGCCAGCGCGCCTGTGCCCCCGTGGCGATGATAACGGTGTCGGCGATAAAGACATCGCCCGATTCAGCCTTGCAGACAAAAGGGCGGCGGGTGAAATCGACTTCGCCGATTGTGTCAAAGATAATCTGTGTGCCAACGCGCGCCGCCTGCGCCGAGAATTGCTCCATCAGCCACGGCCCCTGCACCGCATCGACAAAGCCGGGATAGTTTTCGACATCCGACGTAATCGTCAACTGCCCGCCTGGCTGCATCCCCTGCACCAGAATAGGCTTGAGGTTCGCACGCGCAGCATAAATCGCGGCCGTATAGCCAGCAGGGCCAGCGCCGATGATGAGGGTTTTGGTGGTATGGGTAGTGGGCATATTGACTTTCCTTAAGGCTTAAAAGGCTTATCCTCTATATATAAGGAAGAATTAGGCTAATGGCGAGTCAGCTTCATAAAGGTCTGCCACACCCCCGTTATGCTGCACTGCACAATAACTCTCTCTTGACCCTCTCTTCGCATAGCAGCATACAGGCATATTGGATTCACAGGAGAAACCGGATGAGCAAAGTTCACAAAAACGCCACCGAGGCTTTGGCGGGTTTATTAAAAGACGGCATGACAATCGCAGCGGGCGGGTTCGGGCTGTGCGGTATTCCTGAGCATTGCATTGAAGCGATCAAGATCGCGGGCGTGACGGGGTTGACGCTGGTCAGCAACAATGCGGGCGTCGACGGGTTCGGGCTCGGCAAGTTGATGGAAAAGGGCCAGATCAAGAAAATGGTTTCGTCTTATGTCGGCGAAAACAAATTGTTCGCCGAGCTTTACCTGTCCGGCAAGCTGGAAGTCGAATTCAATCCGCAGGGTACTTTGGCCGAGCGCATGCGCGCTGGCGGTGCGGGTATTGCCGGGTTCTATACCAAAACCGGGGTGGGCACGATTGTCGCCGACGGCAAGGAAGTGCGCGAATTCGACGGGCATAAATATGTGCTGGAACGCGGCATCGTTTGCGACTTGGCAATCGTCAAGGCGCAGCAGGGCGACGAGGAAGGCAATTTGCTGTTCCGCAAGACCGCGCGCAACTTTAACCCGCTTGCCGCGATGTGCGGCAAGGTCACGGTAGCCGAAGTCGAAGAGATCGTTCCGATTGGCGCTCTTGGCGCCGACAATATCCATACGCCGGGCATTTTTGTTTATCGCCTGTTCAAAGGCGAAAAATTCGAAAAACGCATCGAGCAACGTACCGTTAGAAAGGTAGCCTGATATGCCCTGGACTCGTGAAGATATGGCGGCACGCGCCGCCAAGGAACTTAAAGAAGGATTCTATGTCAATCTGGGCATTGGCATTCCGACTTTGGTCGCCAATTACATTCCCAAGAATATGCGTATCGTTTTGCAAAGCGAAAACGGCATGCTGGGCATAGGCCCCTTCCCGACCGAAGAGGAAGTGGACGCCGATCTTATCAATGCGGGCAAGCAGACGGTTACCGAGCTGTCCTATTCCAGCTATTTCGACAGCGCGATGTCGTTTGCGATGATCCGCGGCGGGCATGTCGATCTCGCCATTTTGGGCGCGATGCAGATTTCGGAAACCGGAGACATTGCCAACTGGATGATTCCCGGCAAGATGGTCAAGGGAATGGGCGGTGCTATGGATTTGGTCGCGGGCGTCAAGCGCGTGATCGTTCTTATGGAACACACGGCAAAAGATGAAGCCAAGCTGGTGAAAAAATGCTCACTGCCTTTGACGGGATCGGGCGTGGTTAACAAGATCATCACCGATCTGGGCGAATTTGAATTCCGAGATAATGGGCTGCACCTTATTACGCTCGCGCCCGATGTCACGCTCGAAGAAATCACGGCTAAGACTGAGGCGGCTTTCGTTGTCGATTTGCAACCGGCTAGAAAACTGGCCTCGTAAAGAGCGCGGCCTTTACGATTTCTTCACGATAAAACGCTGCCAAGAAGCCGCAATTGTTCTTGAATCCGTCGCAATCGCGTCATGAAACAGTCATGACGGCGGAGGATGATTGCCTATTCGCTGCTTCACCCTTTTTTATGGAGATATCTATGAAAAAACTTCTTGGTTCGGTTGCTTTGATCGCTTTGCTCACCGCTGGCGTTTCTAATTTTGCCCAAGCGCAAAATGCCGGAACTCCGGCCCCCAACACGCCGCGCGTCAACGAAATCGAGCAACGGCTGAACGAGCAGCAGCAGCGCATCGAGAACGGCGTCAAGGAGGGCAAGATCACTGCCAATCAGGCCGCGCGGGACGAAAAGACCGATGCCCGCGTTTCGCAGGAATTGAGCAAGGACGAAGCCAAAAATGGCGGCCACATCACCAAAGCCGAACAAAACAAGATGAACCGCCAGTTGAACAAAAACAGCAAACGGATTCATCGCCAGATCGCGAAGGGTGACAAGAGGCCCGCGACACCTCCGGCGCAGTAATCAAAGTGCAAAACGAAAACCCCCTTCTGCGGCGAAGGGGGTTTTTTATGATTCGGTGATGAGAGTTACGCCTTCACAATCGTCGCCAATTCTCCCGCCGTGTCGCTCGCGCCCAAGGCGACGCGGGCGGAGAGGAGGCGTTTGACGAGGGCGCGCATTGCTTCGGCGTCGCCTGTGGAGGCTATTGTTTTGCCTTCTTGGATCATGCTTTGGAATTCGTCGGCATCGGGGAACAGATAGGGTTCGGCAGCCAGGCGCGAGAACCAACTGTGGACATAGGAACGGTCGCGCCAGGCGACGGCAAAAAACAGATCGCGCATTTCCGTCATATGCAAATCGGCGTCGTCATAGGCGGGCGCGGCGGTATCGTCAAGGATCGCCTGCACCTTCTCGGCGTGATTATCGAAGCGCGCGGTTTCGTCTTTGTCGGCATGCGCGCGGGCGATGCGATTGAAGACCGCCGTCATTTTTCCCAATCGGCGTTGCAACAACGCGCCACGGTGTTTTTTGCCAAGACGCGCGATGTCCTGACGGATAAAACGGGCTTCTTCCGTGACGCGGCGAACAGTTTCGGCGTCGTTGGCGGCTTCGGCCATTGTTTCGCTTTGTTCCTGCAAACGCATTTTCAGCAATTGTAATTCGGGGCCGCCTTCGGGGCCGACGGCGGCGGATAAATCGCCCCATTCTTCTTCGCCTTGTTTGACGATTGCGGTGGCGAATTTAGTGCCATTGTCTCCGGCAAAAGAGACCTGTCCCGCTTGCGGGGCGTAAAAGCGCGGGGCTTTCAGCTCTAGCGGTTTGCTGTCTTCGCTGCCGCTTTCGACCGTCACGGTTGCTTGCAGAATGCCGCTGTCGCTCATCTGCCAGTCGAAAGTTATCGGCTGGTTTTCCTGCAGTTTAAAATTATCAGGCAAATCTTCGCCGCCGACGCGGAAAACGCCGACGCACAAATTTAAATCGATGCGGTCGGGATATTCGACCTGAAACAATTCGAAACTGACATGTCCGGCCTCGCCCGCCGTTAAAGCCTTTGCGCTGGTGAATTTGACGCTGCCTTTGGCGGGCAGAATGTCGCCTTTCTTGACCAAAGGCATCAAGGCGTTTTCTTGCGCCAGCACGTGATCGAGAACCTTGACCGAAATCGTCTGCGCGGCAGGAATGCTGCCTGTCGAGGCGACGAGGCGCGTGATCGCGAGTTGCTGGTCATGCTGCGACATGACTTCGCCCTTCTCGTCCAGAACATGCGCGGTGAAACGATGCTCGCCCGCGCCTGACAGCGGCACGGCGATTGTTAACCCGTCAACCAAAGGCAACGCGCCGGAATCCCATTCTTTGCCGACTAGTTTGATCTGCCGTTCGGGCGCGCCGTCGCCTTTGACCTGCAACGTCACGACCGTTTTATCGGCGGGCGTGCGCGCGGTGTAGGAGAAAGACAGGCTTGGTTCCTGGGGGGCGACGACCAAAGCCTCGGTCGGTTTGGGCGCGCTGACATTTTCGGAATCCCATTGGCGGCTTTCGCAATAATAGGCGGCTCCGAGGGCCACGGCTGTCATCGGATCGGTTTTCAGATCGGCGGCGATGCCCAATTCGTGAGACACCATTTGCCGCACCAGAGGAATGCGGCTCGGGCCGCCGATGAAGACGATGCGGTCTATTTCTTCGTGGCTGGTGTTGTTCTCGCTTAAAATGGTGCGGATCAGTTCGATTGTCTGCATGATCGGCTCGCGGATCAGTTCTTCGAACTTTGCGCGGGTAAAGGGCACATCCAGATACATTTCCATGTCGTTCTGGTCGATCATGCGCAATTCTTCGTCGGAAGCGAAGATGGAAGTTTCTTCCTGCGACGATAAATCGATCTTGGCTTTTTCCGCCGCGAGTTGCGCGATGCGGATCAATCGGCGATAGGCCTGATCGCGCTGAAAATTATCAGGTAGGTCGAATGCCTGCGCCAGCCACGGGCGCACAACTTCGTTGACGATCATGCGGTCGAAATCGCGTCCGCCCAGCATATTGATGCCTTGGTGCGCCAGAATTGTAATCTCTCCGTCGATAGCCTGAGCAAGCGCTACGTCGAACGTGCCGCCGCCCAGATCGTAAATCAGAAAACGGCCTGAGCGTTTTGCGCCTTCCATTGCCGCCAGTGCGGCGGCTATCGGTTCCTGCAATAAATCGACGCGCTCCAGCCCCGCCATTTTCGCGGCGCGCAGCGTTGCTTCGGATTGCATCTGGTTGAAGGAAGCGGGAATGGTGATGACCGTGCCGTGAATTTTTTCGCTACCGGTTTCGGTCGATGCCTGCCCCAGCAACTGGCGTATAATTTCGGCGGAACATTCTTCGGCGCTTAATTTCTGATCGACGCCGCTGACTTCTATCGGCGTCGAGGTTCCCATCAACCGCTTGAAACCCGCCGCGACATTTTCCGGCGTGACCAAAGCCTGATCGTGGGCGCGACGCCCGTAAAGCCGATGCCCGCGTTTGTCGAAATAGATAATCGACGGCAAAATCTCGCCACCGTCCGCCGGGCGAAAAACCCGCGCCTTGCCCTCGACGATGCCAGCGATAGCGCTGTTGGAGGTTCCAAGATCGATGCCGAGATACATTTTTGAACTAACCTAAAATAGGAGCGACATATACTATCTAGCGGAATTACCTTAAAAAAGGGTTCGATTTCGGTTAACAAAGAGTTTCAAAATGAAGCTGTTATCGCAATCAGTTAGGCTTGGCGCGATCGTTTCGTTACAGAAACCATATAGCTTGTCACTCCCGTGAAGGCGGGAATCCAGCGC
>JBAVWC010000486.1:0-2537 GCA_049697595.1 Alphaproteobacteria bacterium | reverse complement strand
CAATAGCGCGGAAGCTGCCGGGTTTATCCGGGTTTTAGACAACATACAGGGCAAAAGAACATCCTCGAATCAGATAGACTAATCTGTCCAGCCTTGTGTTTGACCACATGAAAGTTAATAGGAAGTTTATAGACGCAGCATTCCGTCCGACTCAATTAGAACAGGAATAAGTGAATCTATTCAGAATTTCGTCGGGCCGCCAGCGAAAAAAGAGAAAAAACCAAAAGAGGCGTGCGCTCGATTGACGGACGTCCTTTGCCCGAGTGGAGAGCCGGAATCTGTTCCTCATCTCGTCAGGCCGCCAGCGAAAATGTGATTTTTGGGCTCGATAAAGCGCAGCGTACGCTTGTACGCGAGCATTTAGCGCACTGGAAAAGCGCATTTGCAGCCAGGCCTCACGAGATGAGGGGCAGATTCTCAGTTCTGCAGCAAGCGGCGCAGCAGTTCCACATCCTCGCGGAAGGCGGCGTCATAGGCCGACAATTCCTCGATCTTTTTCACGGCGTGAATGACCGTGGTGTGGTCGCGGCCACCGAATTTGCGGCCGATTTCCGGCAGCGAGCGCGGCGTTAGTTGCTTGGCCAGATACATGGCCACCTGACGCGGGCGGGCGACAGCGCGCGAACGACGCGCCGAATGCATGTCGGCGATGCGGACATTGTAATGTTCGGCGACTTTTTTCTGGATTTCGTCGATCGTGATGCGGCGTTCCGACGAGCGCAGCATGTCGGCCAACACTTCCTGCGTCATTTCCAGCGAGATCGTGCGTCCGACCAATTGCGCATGCGCGACGATACGGTTCAAAGCGCCTTCGAGTTCGCGCACATTGCTTGCGATTTTATGGGCGAGGAATTCCATTACCTTGTCGGGCACGGGACAGCCAAGTTTTTCGGCCTTGGCGTGCAGGATGCCCAGACGCAATTCGTAATTGACCGGATGCAGATCGGCGACCAGACCCCAGCCGAGGCGCGAGCGCAGACGTTCTTCCATACGGTCGAGATCCTGCGGCGATTTGTCGGCAGACACGATAACCTGACGGTTGCGATCGACCAGCGCGTTGAACGTGTGGAAAAATTCTTCCTGCGTCGTGTCCTTGCCGCCGATGAATTGCACATCGTCGATCATCAAAACATCGACCGAACGGAATTGTTCCTTGAACGAGACGGTGTCCTTGAAGCGCAGCGCGCGCACGAACTGATACATAAACTTTTCCGCCGACATATAGATGACGCGGCGATGCGGATAATTGGTGCGGATGTGCCAGGCGATCGCGTGCATCAAATGGGTTTTACCCAAACCGACGCCGCCATAAAGGAACAACGGATTGAAAGCAGGGTTTTCCGTATCGGCGACGCGGCGCGCTGCCGCATAGGCCAATTCGTTGGGTTTACCGACAACGAAATTATCGAAGGTAAAGCGCGGATCGAGATCGGCCGACAAATCCGCCGCAAACCCCGAAGCGGCAGGCGTAAAAGTAGAAGCGGGAACGGCATGATCGGCGCCCGGCGCGCGGCCCAGAGGCGCTATCGACGTTGGTGAGGCTGTATCGATAGAATTTTTGGTTTGCACCGCTTTCGCCAAAGGCGACATGACGGCGAAAACGACACTGCCGCCCTGCGAGGACTGCTGAAACAGCGTGCGAATAACGTCGCCGTAATGGGCTTCGACCCAATCGCGCATAAAGCGCGTCGGCAAGGTTAGAGTCGCCAGCGCAACGCCCGCAGCATCGGTTGAAACAACGCCCTCGATCGGCTCAAGCCAACGGCGGTAGGCGGTTTCGCCGCAACGTTCGCGCAATTCTGCGCGTAGAACTTCCCATGTCACGACCGGCGCGGCGAAAGCCGCGTCACTGTCTTGCGAAATGATTTCTTGTGAAACAGTTTTGAGCGCTTGAACCTTCATCGAAACTCCGTTGAGCAGACTAGTTTGCCGACAAGCAAAAGATACCTGGCCATCCGGAAGGGATTTTCCGGATGTCCGCACAAGACACCTAACTCAAGAACAGATCATGCAGGGAAGAGCGGGCAGCTTCTGTTGGAGCAGATAAGGAAGGGGACGCGACGTATAAAATCTCATAGTGATCGATCCCCATTCGCCGTAAAAGCTTCGCAGTGAAGTCTGTCCTCGACAAGAAAGAAGAACTGTCTTTCTCGGCGAGAAGGCGACCATAGATCAAACGACGTGCGTTTGTCCACATCTCTCGATAAAAAATTTTACAAAAAAAATTTTATTACACGACGCGCAGGACGCACAAAATTTTTCCGTGAAATTTCAAAACAGAAAAACAATCGCACGCAAAATCCTGCGATGTGTTTTTCTGTTTTACAAAAACAATTTCACAAAAATAAAATGTCTTCGACGATGAAGAATGATCCGCATCCGGATCGAGCACATCGCAGCACAAAAAAAATCGCCGCCCCTTTTGCAACGGGCGGCGAAAAATTCTCGAACGAGAAACGCAGAAAGTTTCTTAGCCTTTTTTGGCGGCCTTGGCGCGCTTGGCAAGACGCGATGTTTTACGCGATGCCGTTTTCCAA
>JBAVWC010000485.1:0-1552 GCA_049697595.1 Alphaproteobacteria bacterium | reverse complement strand
GAACAAGGAGGATCCATTCGTTTGCGCCAGGCGCGGGGTCGAACTCGCGCAGGGCGTATGTGGGTCGGAGGGTCTCGTTGTATTCAGGCAGCGCGGCTTCCAGCGATTCGGGCAGAGGTTCGGAGCCGGGCGCGCCATAGAGGTCACTGCTCTGCCAGCCGAGCACGGCCTCGGCAAACTCGGGGAAGCTGCCGAGCATGGCGATGGGCTCGCCGTCTTTATCTTCGAGAAAGTACTCGAGGAATTGGCGGTGCTCCGGTCCTTGGTTGGCATTGATGCGGACGTTGGCCTCGAGCATGGCCGGTATGGAGACCACGAGGCCAGACGGCTGGACGTATCCGAGCCATTCCTGATGGGCGAGAACTGCGGGGTCCCTGGCCATGGCTTACCTCGTCACCGGCCAGAGATATACGAGGCCAATGGGTTCGATCCGTGTGGCGCGGACCTCGTACTGGTCGCGTATGCGGGCGGGCTCGGTGGTCAATTCCTTATCGAGCGCCCTAAGGCGTTTGTCCCAGTGGCGGCGATTCGATTCAAGCTGGCGCGTTTCATCTTCTGTGAAGTTAAGCGTCAGTTGGCGGTTACGATCGTGGTCACCTACGGTTTTGGTGATGTGCTTCTGCTGCTGCTCCAGAATCTCACGCATGGCCTTTGATTCCACTTCAGCTCGTTTGTGGAGAAGTGAGATGGCGTCTGCGGCGTAATCTTCGGCCCGCCGTTCGAGGTGGGGCAACAGTTCCTGCACGTCATTCGGAGCCGATTCAGCCAGTTGCCGGCGAATCACGTCTGGAATCTGCTGCTCATGCGGATCGAGCAGGGAGGAATCGAGGAGTGCCAGGGTCTTGTCTTCCCTGTTGCGCGCGTACGGCGTCAGCGCTTCTTTGCGCAACGCTGGGTCGATCCATCGTGCGGTAATGAAGACCAGTTCTTCGTGCAGACGCGCCGCACCGGGGCCGAAAAGCGCCAACCGCCCGATCAGGAGAACGCGTGGCACGGCATCCGAGGACTGCGCCAGGCACGCGCGGGACAGGTCGTGGTGGATAAATCCCTGGGATGAAAACCGGGAGAGCAGCCGCTGAACGACCCGCTGCTCGAGGTGAAGCTGGACCACTTCGTCGGTTACGACCCCGGGATCTTCAAAGACAACAGGGCGGATGGGCGACTCGCGGCGCCACTCCCAAAGCTTCTTTCCCCGCGGTCGCGGCTCCCTGAGGCTGTCCATTGTTGACGCCCACGTAGGGTCGGCGCCTTGCCGCTGATCCATTGCGGGGAAGATAAATTTCGAGCCGTTTTCTCCTGGGCTGAGGACCTTGAGCGGCTCCGCTCCCAGAATCTGCAGCGCGCAGGATACCGCCGAAGCAAAGTGCGGCTTTGAAAATGAGATCGCCTCCTGCGACGACTCAAGCATATTGCGCAGTTGGTCGATCTGCTTTTTGAGATCTAGTTTTCGCTCGCGGCTTGCCTCGAGTTCCTCATCAACCGCTGCGCGCTGTTCGGTTCCGAGATCAAAGTCGTCAATTTCCTTGGCCATGACGTCGCTTTGAGCGCGCCG
>JBAVWC010000484.1:0-4122 GCA_049697595.1 Alphaproteobacteria bacterium | reverse complement strand
CCCCAACCCTCCCCCATCAAGGGGGAGGGAGCTCTACGTTTTGTGCTGCGAGAGGAATTCGCATGACCGAATGCGTCCTCGACCTCCGCAACCTCCGGCGCACCTATCAACAGGCGGGCGAGCCTTTGCAAGTTCTGCGCGGCTGTTCCTTGACAATCAATGCCGGAGAAACCGTCGCGCTTATCGGGCCTTCCGGCTCCGGCAAATCAACATTGCTGCACAGCGCGGGCCTGCTGGAAAAACCCGACGAGGGCGAAGTCATCATCGCCGGACAAGACGCAATGAATCTCGACGATCTAGGCCGCACGGCGTTGCGCCGCCAGACAATCGGCTTCGTCTATCAGTTTCATCATCTGCTGCCGGAATTTTCTGCTTTGGAAAATATCGTCCTGCCGCAAATGATTGCGAACACAAACCGCAAAATCGCCGAAAAACGAGCGCACACTTTATTGGAAATGGTTGGGCTCAAAAATCGCGCCGATCACCGCCCCGGCAAACTTTCGGGCGGCGAACAACAGCGCGTCGCTATCGCCCGCGCTTTGGCAAACAACCCCAAGCTTCTGATCGCCGATGAACCGACAGGCAACCTCGACCCCGTCACGGCTGATAATGTGTTCGTGATGCTGCAAGAGCTGGTAAAATCCCAAAATCTGGCCCTGCTAATGGCCACCCACAACCACGACCTCGCCCACAAAATGAGCAGGGTGGTTGAGATCACGGACGGCGTTTTGATCGGTTAATTCAATCCTAGTTTGGGATTAGGAACGTTGTTTCCGGTATTCGGTTTCGGCAGACCTATCCCGTTGGCATCGTAATAATCCACCATATCTTTCGCGGCACTATGTCCGCGTTTCGCCAGTTCTTCAAAAACCGCGCGTGAAGACTGAAGCGTTTTTTCAATTATTTCATCCGTCTGTCCTGGAGTGGGCTCTGGCCACAAGGCAACCGTTTGTATGCCCAGAACAAAGTCAAAGACAGCTTCGTCATCGCTCGACTGTGCCGTCTCAAATCCTTTCCTGGCATCTTCAACGCAGCGCGCTTGCATGGCATGTGCATGCGGATCGGTCTGGTTGTTTGTCAAAAGTAAGGGATAAAGGGGAAAATTTTGCTCGGTGATTGCGGTCATGTCGTCCTCTGCGTGCTGCGTTTGCGGCGAGCGTTATATCACGGGAATTGCCTCTGGCGATATTTTATGCCCGAGCGGCAGGTTGTTTGTCGATAACCAATTGTAATATAAGAAATTTATGTGTGTTTTTTGCTTGGTTTGCATCCCCCCAAGTGCTACAAATCAGCATTGAATTTTACCCCCACGATTCCTTTGCAAAAACAGGTTCTATTGTGACTGATAACACCGTGCCAACCACGCTCGCCGACATCCTTCCGATCACGATCGAAGACGAGATGCGGCAATCCTATCTTGCCTATGCGATGAGCGTGATCGTATCCCGCGCGCTGCCCGATGTGCGCGACGGATTAAAACCGGTTCATCGCCGCATCCTGTTCGCGATGAAGGAAAGCGGTTTCGACAGTAGCAAAGCCTATAAAAAATCCGCCCGTATCGTCGGTGAAGTTATGGGTAAATATCACCCGCACGGCGACAGCGCGATCTACGACGCAATGGTGCGTATGGCACAGGATTTCTCGATGCGCCTGCCGCTTATCGACGGGCAAGGCAATTTCGGCTCGATGGACGGCGATAACGCCGCCGCGATGCGTTACACCGAAGCGCGTCTGGAAAAAGCCGCCGAAACGATGCTCGAAGACATCGACAAAGACACCGTCGATTTCCATCCCAATTACGACGACTCGATGCAGGAGCCCGACGTTCTGCCGTCGCGCTTCCCCAATCTGCTCGTTAATGGCGGCGGCGGCATAGCAGTCGGCATGGCGACAAACATCCCGCCGCATAATCTCGGCGAAGTCATCGACGCGACGCTGGCCTTCATTAAAAATCCCGAAATCTCTATAGAAGAATTGCTGGAAATCATCCCCGGTCCCGATTTCCCCACAGGTGCTATTATCCTCGGCACCACAGGATGCCGCTCGGCGGCCCACACCGGGCGCGGCGGCATCACGATGCGCGCGAAACACGAGTTCGAAGAAATCCGCAAAGACCGCCAAGCAATCGTCTTCACCGAAATTCCGTTCCAGTTGAACAAGGAAAATCTGGTCAAGCGTATCGCAGAATGTGTCCACGAAAAAATCATCGAAGGCATTTCCGAACTGCGCGACGAATCCGACCGCGACGGCGTGCGCGTGGTTGTCGAAATCAAACGCGACGCAATGCCCGAAGTGGTTTTGAACCAGTTGTTCGCCCACACGCCTTTACAAAGCAATTTCTCCGTCAACATGCTGGCCCTCAATAATGGCCGCCCGGAATTGCTGAACCTGAAAGGCGTCCTCACCGCCTTTGTCGATTTCCGCGAAAAAGTCATCACGCGCCGCACCGAATTCGAACTGAAACAATCCCGCGACCGCGCGCATGTCTTGCTCGGCCTCGCAGTCGCCGTCGCCAATATCGACGAAATCATCGCCCTTATCCGCAAAGCCACCGATCCCGCTATCGCCCGCGCCGAATTGATGTCGCGTGATTGGCCCGTCGGCGATGTAGGTCCGCTGATCGCTCTGGTCGATGAAGCCTTCGACGCCGCAGCTTTGAACGCGACCTACAAACTCAGCGAAATTCAAGCGAAGGCCATCCTCGACCTGCGCCTGCATCGCTTGACCGGGCTGGAACGCGACAAGATCGGCAACGATCTAAAAGAAGTCGTGGCCCAGATCGCCGACTATCTCGACATCCTCGCCAAGCGCGAACGCGTGTTCCAGATCATGTCCGACGAACTCGCCGCCATTCGCCTGAAATTCGCCACCCCGCGCCGCACGCGGATCGAGCCGTTGGAATTCGAACAAGATATCGAAGATTTGATCCAGCGCGAGGATATGGTCGTAACCGTCAGCCACACGGGCTATGTCAAGCGCGTACCCCTTTCCACCTACCGCGCGCAAAAACGCGGCGGCAAGGGCAGGGCGGGTATGGCGACGAAGGAAGAAGATTTCGTCAGCGATATCTTCATCGCCAGTACGCACACGCCGATGCTGTTCTTCTCGTCGTTGGGCCGCGTCTATAAACTCAAAGTCTACAAACTGCCCTTGGGCAACCCGCAATCGCGCGGCAAGGCTTTGGTCAATCTTCTGCCGCTCGAACAGGGCGAAACGATCACCACCGTTCTGCATCTGCCGGAAGACGAAACGACATGGGAAAACCTCAATGTCATGTTCGCCACCGGCGGCGGAACCGTGCGCCGCAATCAGCTTTCCGATTTCAGCAATGTCCGCGCCAGCGGCATCATCGCAATGAAACTGGAAGACGGCGAACGCCTGATCTCGGTCAACACCTGCTCGCCGCAAGACGATGTGCTGCTCGCGACCAAACAGGGCAAAGCCATTCGCTTCGCCGTCGACGATATCCGCGTCTTCGCAGGCCGCAATTCGGTCGGCGTGCGCGGCGTCAAGCTCGCCGAAAACGACACGCTTATTTCGATGTCGATCCTGCATCATGTCGAAGCAACCCCGGAAGAACGCGCCGCCTATTTGCGCCAATCGAACGCCGCGCGCCGCGCTGCGGGCGAGGAAGTGATGACGGCAACCGGAGGCGACGACGAAGAAGCAACAGCGACGAATTTGACCCTATCGCCCGAACGTTTCGCGGAACTCAGCGGACAGGAAGAATTCCTCCTCACCGTCTCCGAACGAGGCTTCGGCAAACGCAGCTCGGCCTACGAATACCGCCTCTCGGGTCGCGGAGGGCAGGGCATCTGGAATATGGACATGTCCGAACGCAACGGCCTCATCGTCGCCACCTTCCCGGTCAAAACCGGGCAAGAAATCATGCTCGTCTCCGACGGCGGCCAAATCATCCGCTCCCCCATCAAAGACATCCGCATCGCAGGCCGCCGCACCCAAGGCGTAACCGTCTTCCGCGTCGATCAAGCGGAGAAAGTCGTCTCGGTCGCAGCAGTTGATGATCAATCCGGCGAAGCACCAGAAACCGAAGACGACATAACCGACATTTCGTAAACAGAAAACCCAACCCGCAAGAGCTTCTCCCTCTCCCCTCGAGGG
>JBAVWC010000483.1:0-3720 GCA_049697595.1 Alphaproteobacteria bacterium | reverse complement strand
CCTCAAACATTAGTTTCTTTTAGGGTAACCTATCCCAATTTCGAACCGCTCAAAGATTCTACGAAAGATTGTTTGAAGTTGCCGCTAGTGCGGCAACCCACCGGATGCATGCCGGTCGAGTTTTGGATAATCGGCAGCTCGCCTGTATCGGACGACGAGGGGTTCCATAATATGAGTGCTGTTTTTTATAGCCAGACACCCAAAGTCGGGCCGTATGGATTTGAATTGTATGAGACAGATCCGGGAAACGGTGGTATAGAAACATACCGAAAACATGCCAATGGGCATACCTTGGTGATTGAGTGCTTTCTCGGAGACATTCACACGCCGCCTCATGCTGTGTGTAGCAATAACTCTCGTTTGCCTAATCAAAACGAACTGGAATATAGGCTCAATGGCCGTTTCCCTGAAGAGCAACTACAAGATGCCGAGCAGATAGATGCTGGATTGCGCGGTCTTCTTGCATCCTTCACTGTTAAAGGAGAAAAGTAATGCACAGGTTCACGCTCAGCCAGTGTACGATAAGCCTTATAAATTGTGACATAGTCGCAAACGGCAGTATCAGTCCCCCGATTCAATAAAGGAGGCTGTATGGCCGCCGATCCAGAACTTTCTCAAGCGATAGCGGCGCATCAGGGTGGTAATCTGCTTGAGGCGGAGAGGCTTTATCGCGCGTTTTTGGGGAAGCAGCCGGATCATGCGGATGCTTGTGCTTTGCTGGGGGTGGTGCTTGGTTCGTGCGGGCGTTATGCCGAAGCGATTGAATGGGTGAATAAGGCGACAGCACTCGACCCCGATTCCGGCATTTTGTTTTTTCATCAAGGTACCGTGTTGATGACGGCGCAGAAAATATCGGAGGCGATTGCCGCTTTTACCCGCGCCGTTGCCTTGCAACCCGATGCGCCGCAGATGCATTACAATCTCGCCAATGCCTTGAGGGCTGCCGATGATTGGCAGGGGGCGATTGCGCAGTATCGCGAGACTTTGCGCTGCGACAATAAATTTCTCGATGCCTATAACAATCTCGCTTTGTCGCTGGTGCATGAAAAAGAATATGACAGCGCGTTGCATCTGGCGATGCAGGCGGTGGCGCTCGATGCGTCTTATGGCGAGGGCTGGCTGACATTGTCCAATGTCGCCGAGAAGCTGAAGGATTATGATGTCGCCGTGGGCGCGGGCAAGCGCGCCGTCGATCTGATGCCGGGGAATCATTATGCGTGGTTCGGGTATGGCGTGGCGCTCAATCGCGTTAATCGCGATGAAGAAGCGGTGGCGGCTTATCAGACTGCGCTGAAGCTCAAGCCGTCGCGGGCCGATATTTGGGATAATCTTGCGCAGACCTATCAATCGCTGAACCGGCTGGAGGAGGCCGAAGCGACGTTTGAGAAAGCGGTCGATGTCGCGGGGCAGACGATTGAGGATGAAGAGGGGCGCGAGGTCGATGAAAGCGAATATGGCAATCGCCATTGGCATCTCGCGCTGATCGAATTATTGCGTGGCGATTATCAACAGGGTTTTGCGCGTTACCGTGCGCGTGTTCATGCGATTCCGCAATTGAAGCGTTTGCCGTTCCCTTGTCCTTTGTGGAAGGGCGAGGATTTACGCGGCAAAACCTTGCTGGTGTGCGATGAGCAGGGATATGGCGATACGCTGATGCTGGCGCGGTTTCTGCCGCTGTTGCGTGCAGAGGGGGCGCGGATTGTTTTTTCGGTGCATCCGGTTTTGGCACCGTTGCTGCGGGGGTGGACGGGGGCCGACACTGTCATCGCGCATGAGGAACAAGTTCCGCCTTGCGATTATTTCTGTTCCTCGTTCGATTTGCCGCATCGCGTAGGAGCGACGCTTGAGAATTTACCGCATCAGGTTCCCTATCTGCCGGTGCTGCCGCCCGACGATGCGACATTGTTGCCCGCAGGAGGTTTTAAGGTCGGCGTTGTGTGGGGCGGGAGTCCGTTGCATCTGGGCGATATAAAACGCTCGGTGCCGCTTTCGCTATTTGCGGATCTATTTTCCGTGCCGGGCGTGCGGTTTTATAGCTTCAATCGCGATTTGAAGCCGGGCGATGCGGCGTTGCTGCCGCATTATCCGATAGAAAATCTTGTGCCGCGTTTAACCGATTTTGCTGCCGCCGCGCGGTTGATCGGGCAAATGGATCTGGTGATAAGCTGTGATACGGCGACGGCGCATCTGGCGGGGGGGCTTGGCAAAAAAACCTGGGTGATGTTGCCTTTCGCGCCGGACTGGCGCTGGCTCACAGGCCGTGACGACAGTCCGTGGTATCCGACGATGCGCCTGTTCCGCCAGCCGCGCGCGGGCGATTGGAAGAGCGTGGTTGCGGGGGTGAGAGCGGCTCTCGTTAACCAAGAATTGCAGAGATAAGGCGGCAAAATTTCTTGGTGAAAGCAATCCTGGCATGTATAGGCAGTTGATAATAATCATTGAATTGAATCGGAGAAAATGATGACTATTGAAAAGAAGAGGCTCAAGTCGATCTTGTTGAGCAGAGCAGAGATAGGTTTAAATCTGTTTCCGGAACAACTCGAATTTCGCCTCGTTGGCCAGAGCCTCACCGAGAATCAACGTATCCTCACCGGGAATCAACGTGTCGTAGAGTTCCTCGCTGTATCTGGAATGCATTTGGTTCCAAGAAACGTGATATCACACCAAGTAATAATGGATGCTATTCAAACGGCAGCGGGAAAATGCGAACGCAGCATCACGACTTCTACCAAAGACGATGTAACGACATATGTTGTTGCGGCAGCAAGACCCGGTCACGACTCTGGCGCTAAAGATTCATTGGCTCCGGGCTAGACGGTTACGAACTCTTCCCCAGCCTGATATCCAGATAGGCGCTGCGGCGGAGGTCGCGGATTAGGCGGCGGGCTTGCAGTTCCAGTTTTTCGGTGCCGATGGAATGCATGATCGCGTCGCGGTCGAGATCGCCGCTGTCGTGGCGGCTGCAGACAAACAACAAGACGGCTCCCTTGTCGGTCGGTAGAGGTTCGCTGGCGCTGCCTGCGGGAACGTTGCGTACTTTGTCGGCGAGCCAGGTGGGCGCTTTGGACATATTAACGTCGCCCATTTTCTGCGCTTTCCAGCCGGGGAACGATGTCAGCGTTGTATCGATAGCGTCGCAGTTTTTAATCGTTTTGCCCAGACGCACGGCCTCATTCAGCAGCGTATCTTTCGTCGCGTTCGCGCCATAGGGGTGGAAAAGTTGCGTCAGATTGACGCTGGCTTTGCTGGGATCTCCCAACGAGACCGTGCGTTTTTCGCGCACGGCGAGGATGTGGAAACCGTTGGTGGTGCGGATGGGGTCGCTGACCGACCCTGCCTGAGAGCCCTGCAAAGCGTTGTTCAACTCGGGCGAAAGCTGGCCTTGCTGGATCCAGCCGATATCGCCGCCTTGTGCGGCTGCCGCGTTTTGCGAGAATTGGCGCGCAACGGCTGTGAAGTTGGCGCCGTTTCTGATTTGCCGGACGAGATTATCGGCGACTTGGTGCACTTGATCTTCGTCTTTGGGATTATCGACGGCGAGGAAAATTTCGCTGGCGAGATATTCTTCTTTGCCGGCATCGGCGCGGATGCGGTCGGCGACGGCGTCGATTTCGTCTTCACCGACTTCGACGCGCGGGCGCAATTCGCGCTGGATGACTTTGTTCCACAACAAGCCGTTGCGTATTTGCGAGGCCATTGCGTCGGGCGAGGCTCCGTGCG
>JBAVWC010000482.1:0-1803 GCA_049697595.1 Alphaproteobacteria bacterium | reverse complement strand
GCAGCCCGTGGAGCTACCAATCTTCAGACGGCCTGGGATTGCTCGAATTCCTGGAATGGTCAGAAGACTTGCATATGGATACAGTGCTCGCCGTGTATGCAGGCTACTCGCTCAGGGGTGACCACATTCGTCCAGGACCGGAGTTGATCCCGTTCGTTCAAGACGCGCTCGACGAGATCGAGTTCGCGACCGGCGACACTTCAACGAAGTGGGGCGCAGTGCGGGCCAAGCTTGGTCATCCCGAGCCGTTCTCAATCAAATATGTCGAGATTGGCAATGAGGACGGGTTCGACCGCTCGGGCAGCTACGAAGGCCGCTTTGCACAGTTCTACAAAGCGATCAAGGCAAAGTATCCTCAGCTTCAGTTGATTGCCACCACGCCCATTCATCGGACCAAGCCGGATGTGCAGGACGATCACTACTACAAACGTGCGGATGAGTTCTTTGAAGATGTTCATCACTACGACACCATCGACCGCAACGGACCGAAGATTTTTGTCGGCGAATGGGCCACGCGCGAGGGCTCTCCCACAACCAACATGGGCGCGGCGCTTGGCGATGCAGCGTGGATGACGGGAATGGAGAGAAACAGCGACCTGATTGTGATGGCTTCATATGCTCCGCTGTTTGTCAACGTGGACCCCGGCGGGATGCAGTGGGAGTCGGACCTGATCGGATACGATGCCATGTCCAGCTACGGCTCTCCAAGTTACTATGCGCAGACCATGTTCGGCGGGTATCTGGGAACTGAGGTGCCAACATCTTCTCTTGAAGGCGCCAGCGACCGCTTCTTTTACTCAGTGACGAACGATCCGGCGAAGGGCAAAGTGTTTCTGAAGCTTGTTAACGCATCTTCTGTCGCACAGCCAATTCAGATCGGAGTGATGGGTGCAGGCAGCGTCTCGAACACGGCTACGCTTGTGTCCTTGACGGGCAACGACGATGCGGAGACGAACACCATCTCGGTTCCGGACAGAATCGTGCCGGTTAAGTCCACGCTTGCAGACACCGCTGCGAAGTTCTCGCATTCTGTGCCTCCTTATTCCGTGCAAGTCATCGAACTCGATGCAAAGTAGCCGTGCTTTATATGAAACTCTCCACGGATGTAAAATGAGAGTGGGCATTTTCGTCCGAGCCTGTAACTGGGAGAGAACACGATGGCGCTGTTTAAGACATCCAATCCAGCTCTGAGCAGCAAGACATTTACCGGTGTGGCCGGCGCGCAATATGGCGGAGCGATCGACGCGGCCAACCGCATGACGCTGAGCGGAACCGTGAACAAGACTGGCCTCCTGCTGGTCTGCACCATCGCCACCGCGGCCTGGACATGGAGCCAGTATCTTCAATCGCGTAATCCTGCCGATGTGGCGCCAATGATGCTGATCGGCCTGTTCGGCGGGTTGATCTTCTCCATGGTCACAATCTTCAAAAAGGAATGGGCTCCCGTGACCTCGCCGATCTACGCGCTGCTGGAAGGCCTGGTGCTCGGTGGCTTGTCGGCCCTCTTTGACCAGCGTTATCCGGGAATCGCGTTCCAAGCTGTTTGCCTGACATTCGGCACGCTTTTTGTTTTGCTGTTGGCCTATAGCTCTGGACTTATCAAAGTCACACAGAAATTCCGCCTGGGGGTTATCGCAGCCACCGGCGGGATCATGCTGTTTTACCTTTTGGAAATGGTTCTCGGATTCTTCGGCATTCAATTTGCAACCATCAATGGCTCGGGAATCATCGGCATCGGCTTTAGCTTAGTTGTGGTATCGATAGCGGCCCTGAATCTGGTGCTGGACTTCGACTTCATCGAAC
>JBAVWC010000481.1:0-2509 GCA_049697595.1 Alphaproteobacteria bacterium | reverse complement strand
CGCCTCCTCGCGTGGATGGCGCTCGGCGAAAAGATGAAGCTGAAAAATATCGGCGAATTATGCAGCGGCGGCAAATATGCGGTCGAAGAGTTGGAAGAACCCGAACGCGTCGTGCTGCGCAAACTGGAAGGCAGCACGATCGAGCATCCCGACATGCCCGAAGAAATCATCGCCGAATGTCCGCCGGATTGCGTTGTTGCTCTGAAAACGAAATTCGGTAAAAATTTCATGCGCGAAATGCGCGCGATGCAGCAACCGGCGACACTCGACCTCCGCATCAATCCGTTGAAAACGACGCGCGAGGAAATTTTGCAGGCCTTAAAGGAAATGGGCCACAAAGCCGAAGCGTGCAAATTATCGCCGTGGGGCGTGCGCGTTTTCGAACGCCCGTCTTTGAGCGCGCTGCCGATGTTAAAAAATGGTCTGGTCGAGATTCAGGACGAAGGATCGCAAATGGTCGCGCGCATCGTCGATGCCAAACCCGGCGAGCGCATCGTCGATTTTTGCGCGGGTGCGGGCGGCAAGACTTTGGCGATTGCCGCGACGATGGAAAACAAAGGCAAGATCATCGCCTGCGACGTTATGGAAGGAAGGCTGAAACGCAGCACCGAACGTTTCCGCCGCGCAGGCTTGCACAATATCGAAACCCGCGTTTTGAGCAGCGAGCGCGATCCATGGGTGAAAAAACACAAAGGCAGTTTCGACCGCGTCCTGACCGATGCCCCTTGTTCCGGCACCGGCACCTGGCGGCGCAATCCCGATGCGCGCTGGCGGCCTCTTGGCCCCGGCCTTGAAAAATTGCTGAACACGCAAGCCGAAATTCTCGACAGCGCGGCGCGATTGGTCAAAGGGGGCGGCAAGCTGATCTATGCCACTTGCTCCCTGCTGCCGGATGAAAACGAACAGCAGATCGAAAAATTTCTGGCTGCACATCCGGATTTCACCCTCACCCCCTGCGGGCTTGAAGGCGCAGATTATCTCGCCCTAAGCCCCGCGCAACACAGCACAGATGGGTTTTTTGCAGCGGTAATGACAAAGGCGAAGGCAATAGAAAAACCTAAGCCGCCAGAAGAGAATTAGGCTCCATAAACGTCAACCCCAATGCCTTGGCGACTGCTTCATTCATCACTTTGCCGTTGGCGACGTTGAGCCCGTTACGGAAACCAGCATCATCGGCCAAAGCTTTCTTCCAGCCTTTGTTGGCCAGCGCCAGCGCATAAGGCAGCGTCGCGTTGTTCAAGGCAAAGGTCGAAGTCCGCGCCACAGCGCCCGGCATATTGGCGACGCAATAATGCACGATTCCGTCCACGATAAAGACGGGATCGGTGTGAGTCGTCGCGCGCGCGCCTTCGACACAGCCGCCTTGATCGATGGCGACATCGACGATCACAGCGCCTTTTTTCATGCGCGAAATCATCGAACGCGTCACCAGCTTCGGCGCAGCGGCACCCGCCACCAGCACCGCGCCGATGACCAGATCGGCCTCGAGCACATGCGATTCAATCGCGCCGCTCGTCGCGTAAATCGTACGCACGTGGCCGGAGAACTGGCGGTCAAGTTCAGCCAGACGCGATACGGATTTATCCAGAATGGCGACTTCCGCCCCCATGCCGACGGCAACCACCGCCGCATTCGCGCCAACTACGCCGCCGCCGATAATGACGACTTTGCCGCAAGCCACGCCCGGCACGCCGCCGAGCAAAACGCCGCGACCGCCGTGAATTTTTTCCAGAAAATGCGCGCCCGCTTGCACGGCCATACGTCCCGCGACTTCCGACATCGGCGCGAGCAAGGGCAAGCGTCCGTGGGTATCCGTGACGGTTTCATAGGCAATCGCGATGCAGCCCGATTTGATCAAAGCCTCGGCCTGTTTGGGATCGGGAGCCAGATGCAGATAGGTGAAGAGAATTTGCCCCGCGCGCAACATCGCGCATTCATTCAATTGCGGCTCCTTGACCTTGACGATCATATCGGCGGTGGCAAAGACCGAGGCGGCATCGGCGGCGATTTCGGCGCCTGCGGCGCGATAATCGGCGTCGCTGATTCCGGCGCCATTACCCGCGCCCGTCTGGACCGTTACTTTGTGCCCGGCCGCTGTCAATTCGCGAACGGAATCCGACGTTAAACCAACGCGGTATTCGTGGGTTTTGATCTCTGTGGGAACGCCTACATGCATGGATAACCCCTTGGAAAGCATTTGAGATAAATTGAGAATAGCCAATTTTAAGAATTGGTTATCCTATTTGTGATGCAATGAGATTGTTGCACCAATCAGGCGATTCGGAAAGAGCGGTATTACATGCAATCCCCAGACAAACCGATATTCGTCCGCAAAACAGCCCCCTTGAGCGATTTGGGCTCTTTTGGCCTTGAAACGCTTGCTTACGTCAAGCCCGTGATGGTGGATGGCCAAAGATTCCACTCCATCCACGCCGCAGACGGCACCCCCCTGACCGTTATCCCCGAGCGCGATCTGGCCTTTGCCACCGTACGGCAATATGATCTGGAA
>JBAVWC010000480.1:0-13440 GCA_049697595.1 Alphaproteobacteria bacterium | reverse complement strand
GGCTACTCCCGACCAGATAAAGCTCGCATTCACTGGATGCAGGCAGGCTTATATCAATGCTTCTATACATTACAACAGTCTGGGCAAAGCAGGCGAAGCAGGTTTAGTAAACAGTAACCTAGCATTTGAAAAAGTTCAGAAAGCATACAAAGCATTATCCGACCCAAAGCAACGCGAAGCCCATGACAGGAAACTGAATTACGAAAGAATTAAAGGCCTGCGCCCACCCGAGGAACCCGGACAAGATATTGTTCCCATTGAGGACACCCCTTCCAGCGACGGCGTTCCTTTCAGCAATCCGTGGGGAGCAATGAACAAACCTGCCGATCAGCCGGTTAGCACATATACGGCACAGACAAAAAAAGGCAGCGTGCCTCAGCACGCGCCGCAAGCGCAGCCCGTCAATCGTCCGGTGACACAATATACAAAAGCTTCCACCAAACCCATTTTCGAAGAACTGCGGACAGCCGCCGCCGCCCCACAAGCTGCCGCTGACCCCCAAATAAAGCCGGGACAAAATTGTCAGCCGCAACAGCCGCAAACACAACAACAACCTCAAACGCGCAAAGTTAATCGTCCACAATTTACAGACTTGAACAGAACAACCCCACCGGCAGCGGCACCCGCCGCCGCACCTGCGAAACCACCCAAGACAAAGAAAACCAAAACTCGCAACTCGTTCAAAAGGTCTTGGCGGGATATGCTCGAAGATCGTCGCAAAAAGCTCGATAATCTTCGCCCTGTAATATCGACTGTAGCAACCGTTACCGGCCTCGGCAGCGCCTGGGCTTTTAACTGGTTCCAGGCCGCCGGGTATAACCCAACCGCTTTTAATATGAATGCCTTGTTTAATATAGGTGTGGGGCTTGCCGTTGGCACCTCCTGTTATGTCGGGACGGATTGCGCCGTAAAATTGGTGACGCGACCTCACAGGATTCGTCGGGCGGTCTTTGCGGGCCTTATTACAGCGGGGGCTATTTCTGGGTTTAATTATGCCACGCATCAGCAGCTTAGTAGCGATTTCGCTATTCCCTCTACACACAATGTCAGCTTTTATGATCGTTACAATCCCTACCCCATCTACCCCAAAAATGTCACCATAGGCATGGATAATCTTCAGCTCGGGATTACCAATTTGATCAGGGGCGGAACACCTTCTCCATGAACATGCCCGCACAATTGAGCTCGTAACGATATCGCCTGTTTTTTTAACGGCGCGTTCTGCATATCCCGCGAAAGAGAGTGTCCTTAACCTCCGGCGGGTGCTAAGAACACCCGCATGGAACATATCTCACTCCTCATCATTGGTGTTGTCGCAGCGGGATTGGCGTTTGATTTCGTCAACGGCTTCCACGATGCGTCCAATTCGATCGCGACGATTGTGGCGACGCGCGTTCTGAAACCGATGCATGCGGTTCTGTGGGCGGCGTTCTTCAATGTCGCCGCTGCTTTCGTCTTTGGCACCGGCGTCGCGAAAATGATGGGATCGGGATTGATTGCGCTCGATGCCGTTACGCCTCTGGTCGTGCTGTGCGGTTTGCTGGGCGCAACGATATGGGGCCTCATCACATGGAGGTTCGGCTTGCCGACCAGTTCCTCGCATGCCCTTCTCGGCGGCTATGCCGGAGCCGCAATGGCCAACAGCGCGATCCACAAAGGATTGCCCATGATCGCCGCGCCAATCATCGCGGCGGGCTGGATCAAGGTTCTGGTTTTTATCGTCGTCGCGCCTATGCTGGGTATGGGGCTTGCCTATCTGTCGATGAAAACGCTTATTGTCGTGCGGCAGAAATATAATTTCGCGTTTGCCAACACCACCTATCGGCGCATGCAGCTTGTCTCCTCGGCCTTCCTCAGCCTGATGCATGGCAGTAACGATTCACAGAAAACGGCGGGCATCATCGCAGGAGCCCTGACATCTGCCGGGCTTCTATCATCCTTTGCCATCCCGGACTGGGTGCTGGGGCTGTCATACGCGACGATGGGGCTGGGAACTTTGATGGGTGGCTGGAAGATCGTACGGACAATGGGATTTCGCATGACCAAACTCGATTCCCAAGGAGGCGTTTGCGCCGAAAGCGCGGCCGCTCTTTCCATCCTTTCCGCGACGTTATTCAATCTGCCTATTTCAACGACGCATGTCACAACCGGAGCCATTCTGGGCGTCGGCGTGGCAAACGACCCCGACAAGGTGCGCTGGACAATGGGCCGCCGGATCATCTGGGCATGGGTTTTAACGATTCCCTCTTCAGCTTTGGTGGGAGGATGTGTTATGGCGGGTGCTGTGGCAATGGGCGGATAGCTTCGAAAGGAGCCTAAATACGCCTTGTACCAAAAGTCATTGTTTTGTAATAATGCCCCCGTAACAACATACGCAAGGGGCACCAGATGGCCAAGACCTTAGCCGAAATTTTGGGCGAAACATTAGCAACGCTCACTCCACCCGAAAGTTATGCTGAGTTTAGCAAATCCTTGACCAGACCTGCGTGGCGGAAACCACAGGTACTTCCCGTCGTTCAGAAAAGCCCTGAAAATCTGGGGCCGATGCCGACTTATAAGCCAAGCTGATTTATGCGCGCGCTTCGACTACTCACCTTCGCGATACTGACTTGGATCCTTTCCTTGTCAGCAGCACACGCGCAGACTCCGCATCACCACCACGCAGCTAAAACCACGCCGCAATTGCTTCCGGCGCTGCCGCCCCTTTATACGACTTACGATGTCTATGTCGGCGGCATTCATCTGGTCGCGGCGCAAGTCTGGTTTCAGGAAGAGGGCAATACCTTTCACGCCGTCGTCAAAGCGGGCACGCACGGCATATGGGGCAAAATTATTCCGTGGAATACAATTCTCGACGCCCACGGACGCATCAAAGGCGAGCAGTTGCTGCCACAGGAATTTTATACCCGCGACGAATGGGGCCACAAACCGAAAATCACGATGCTGCATTTTAACGGCAAAGGCAATGTCGTCCCGGAATTCATCCCGCCCAATACCGACCAGAACCGCGAGATCGTGACGCCGGAACAAAAACTCCATTCTCTCGACCCCATTACGGCGTTGCTGCAAATGCTGGCGCATGTCGCGGTAGATAAAAGCTGTGCCGTTCCCGTGCCGATTTTCGACGGCAAGCGCCGTTTCGATATTACCGGCAAAGATGCAGGGGAAGGTGCTACCGTCGGCGACGAATACGGCGTCTATAGCGGCCCGGCGCGTTTATGCGATGCCGATTTCAAGATGATCTCCGGCGAATGGAAAGACCGCGAGCACGCGCATTTCTGGCAAAAAACCGAAACCGAAAGCGGGCGCGATCCATTCCATATCTGGCTGGCCTCGCCCGCGCCCGGATTGCCGGAAATGCCGGTGCGGCTTGAAACAGGCAGCATTGCGGGGCTGGTCGTGATTCATCTGTCGTCGTGGCGTTATGCCTCAGTCGACGAAATCAAAGCCCAGACTCCCTAAGGTCTGTGCCAAATCGGCAAAGCCGGAAATGACCGCATCCGCGCCCAGCGAACCGACATCGTTGCCGTAACCGTGAGAAACGGCAATGCTGGCGATATGCGCGCTCTGCGCGGCGCGAATATCGTTGACGCTGTCGCCGATCATGACGCAAGTTTGCGGCGAGACTTTCAGCCCCTTGACCACCCCCAGCAAATGCCCCGGATGCGGTTTATAAACCGGAAAACTATCGCCGCCCGCGACAAAATCGAACAAGTCCGTAATGCCGATATCGTCGAGAAGCTTGACCGTCGACAAATAAGGCTTGTTCGTGCAAAGACCGATTTTGACGTGCATGTTGCGAAAAGCCGTAAGAATTTCCAACGCATGCGGATAAAGCTGCTCCGGCGAAGCCTTCTGCGCCTGATAAAGCCGAAGAAAAACCTGAAACACCGCTTGCTCGCCTTGTTCGGACAAAGGTTCTCCGGTCGCGGCAAAAGCGCGGTGAATCATAGCCGGCATTCCATCCCCGATCATGCTTTTGACTTCAGGTAGCGACAAGGCGCGCCTGCTCTGCCCCGCCAGCAAAGCGTTCAACGCCTGCCGCAAATCGGCCGCGCTATCTACCAGAGTTCCGTCGAGATCGAAAATAAGGCCGAGAAGTTGAGGCATACGAAACCCTGTCGTTTTCAAGAGAGCTATTGGATTTTCTTCCTCATTATGGCAGAAAAGAAAGCATGACTCAAAACATTCTCCCCACCGCCCCCCTGCCCCCCCTCGCTTGCATCGTCCTTGCCGCCGGACAAGGCACGCGGATGAAATCCGATTTGCCCAAAGTGCTGCATCCCGTAGCGGGATTGCCGATGATCCGGCACGTGCTAAATAGCTGCAGCGAATTGTCGCCCACACATGTCGTCGTCGTGGTCGGCCCGAATGCCAAACAAATCACCGATGCCGTCGCCCCCAACCCTTGCGCCGTTCAGCAACAACCGCTGGGAACAGGCGACGCGGTCAAGGCCGCACGCAAGGAACTGGAAAACTTCAAAGGCGACATCGTCGTGCTCTACGCCGACAGCCCCCTGATGACGCCAGACTCTTTACGCCGGATGCAGAACAGACGCCGTGAAACCGGGGCCACCGTCGTCGTGGCCGGATTCACGCCTGAAAACCCCGCCGCCTATGGGCGTTTGATACTCGATAAAACCGGCAAACTATCCGAAATTGTCGAGGCTTCCGAAGCCACCCCCGAACAAGCCGCCGTCAATTTATGCAATGGCGGTGTCATGTTGTTCGACGGCGCAAAATTGTGGCCGTTGATCGACCAGTTGCGCGACAACAACGCGAAAAAAGAATTTTTCCTCACCGACTGTATCGCTCTGGCAAAACGCGCGGGCGATTTCAGCACTGTCGAGACGATAGACGCCGATGAAGTATTGGGCGTCAACAACCGCGTCGAACTCGCGCAAGCCGAAAAAATCATGCAACGCCGTCTGCGTGAAAAGGCGATGCTGGCTGGCGTAACGATGACCGACCCCGACACGGTTTTTCTCTCCGCCGATACGAAAATTGGCCGGGATGTAACGATCGGCCCGAATGTGGTGATCGGATTGAATGTCGAAATCGCCGACAAAGTCGATATCCGCGCTTTCTGCCACATGGAGCAAGTTCGAGTCGAAACAGGCGCGATCATCGGCCCCTATGCCCGCTTGCGCCCCGGCTCCGTCATCGGCGCAAACGCGCATATCGGTAATTTCGTCGAGATCAAGAACAGCGAGATCGGCACAGGCACAAAAATCAACCACCTGTCCTATATCGGCGACGCAACGGTGGGAGCCAAAACGAATATCGGCGCGGGAACGATCACCTGCAACTATGACGGATACAAAAAGCTGCGCACCGAAATCGGAACCGAAGCCTTCATCGGCTCCAACGCCTCGCTCGTCGCCCCCGTCAAAATCGGAGACGGCGCCTATATCGGCGCAGGCAGCGTCATCACCAACGAAGTCCCACCCCACACCCTCGCGGTCGCACGAGGCCGCCAATCAAATATCGAAGATTGGGCACGGCGCATGCGCGAGGAAAAAGCGAAGAAGTAACCGCGCGGCGTTACGGGGAAAACCCCAGCACCGGATAAATTTTATTTACGACGGCGGGATTGCGAGTCACTCCTTCAGCAAAAAACTCAACCGCTTCCAAAACCCTGTTTGCGAAATGGTTGGCGAGGGGGTATCGGCTAAATGCTCCATCCTCTACGCAGCGCCGAAGAATACTGTAAAAATTTTCCCGGTCTTCTCCAACAATATTCCAAAACTTTGCTCCTCGCGCCTGCCCGGGATATTTGCCGGTCTCTTTCTCGACAATGCGGCAGCATATCTCATCGAGCGCAGCCTGAACCAGTCCCCGCGCAGGAAGTGAGTTAAAATGAATGCGCCGTTTTGGCTGTGCATCGAAAATTACCTAATTAAATATGCATATTTTTCTATCTCAAAATAGAACTTCTATCTACCACGCGAAAGCCGCCGCGCGGCGCGAAGACACGAGGCTGCGGGACGGCAACTTGAAATCCATTTCATCCAGCAGGGCGCGGATGTCGTCGGCGTTACCGATAAATGATTTCGGATTCAGGTCGGGCTCGAAGAAATAGGCAGAATCCCGCATATATTTTTCGCAGTCTTTTTCTGCGTCACCTAATGAACGACAATAGTGTGCCAAGGCGGCATTATGATATCCATAAGCCTCTCTTTCACAGGCAACGAATTCGTATTTTTTAATTGCTTCTTCGTTCGTGGAAAACACGGCTGTGGCAACATCATAATTGCTGGCCGAAACTTTGGTCTTGACCCCATTGATTAATATCGTTGTTTTCTCAAGGCCCGACTGATTTATAACCTTTATGCTCGCCAATGCGCTATTGATATCAGTTTTCTCCAGTCGAGACTGAAGATCGGAGGGGCTAAGATTTGGCCGTTTATAATATGGGTTTTCCTCTTGTTCAAATTGCCAGGCATGAACACACTCATGTCCGGCAGCGATGAGTATATTTTCCGGATCCCAGCTTTTGATATTGCCGACAGTAAAGATGTGGACTCCATTATCGTAGACGCACCCCATATTCATGTCTTTGGGATTATCGCTTTCCTGTGTGCGGATTTCGATTCTATCATTTTTTCCAATGCCAAATATTATGAAATGGGAATAGATAGACATCTTGAAGACATCGATTTTATTTTGATCCGAATTGTCATCAAGAGCGCGCTGGAGAATTTGCTTATTGGCCGGATGAGAAGTCCAGACGGGGGCGAGACGAGCGGCGTCTTGCAGAAACTGGACTCTTTCGACGGCATTGAATTGACCAATTTCAAGATTGATCAACATCTGCTCATAGGCTTTTTGATCGCGGGCATAACGATAACTGGTTTGGCTCGCCCTGAGCAAGGTTTCGCGTTCAGCCTCTTTCAGAGCCGCGAGTTTAAAGGGATATTCATTGACGATATCCCTCAGCCTGCATAGCCTGATCTGGCTGGTATTGCGTGAGTGCCTTGCCATAGCGCGGAAACAACTCGGCCAATGTCAGTTCCGCTTTTTGATAAACGGTGCGGAGGGCGGGATGCGACTCCGGGCGGAGAATGCCGCCTATCTTGCGATCAGCGAGATACTCGGCAATCCATTTTCCCATCTCGTTGTCTTGCACCCCGCCGAAAGATCGCATGTACTTAAGCTCAGCCAGGATGTCTTTGATCGTTTCGTAGGCGCGAATATGTTTGCTATAGATGGTCGCCTCCAGTTCGGGCGTGATCTCTACAGCTTTGCCCGGGGCGGGAGCAGCAAGCGCCGATGGTGTTCCAGGATCAAATGACATTATATATTATCCTCTTAAATATTCGATTTCATAGTTTCACATTCTGGAACTGCGCGCAATTCAAAGAATACTTTCTGCCAATCTAATCGAGGAATGTTCTGGTTCTTTATGGCAAATCATTTGGGCAGGTATATGCCTTGGGTTTGCGAAGCATATAATTGCCCAAAATAAGGCAATTATATACTTGACAAACCCAGCCCCAATAGGTAGTATTTCCTTATAAACAAAGGAAATCGCTATGAGCATCTTATCCAAGCCCTACTTTCACGATGAAAAAGCCGCCTATACCCACCTTGAAGGCATCATTTGGGGCGGCAATCCCGTTTGCCCTCATTGCGGCAACGCTGGCAAGGTTTACGCGCTGGAAGGCGTCAAATCCAAACCCTCCAAGAAGAACCCCGAAGGCAAGGAACGCATCGGCCTGAAGAAGTGCGGCGCGTGTCGCAAGCAATTCACCGTTACAGTCGGCACTGTGTACGAAAGCAGCCATATTCCCCTGCATAAATGGCTGCAGGCGACCTATTTGATGTGCAGCAGCAAGAAGGGCATTTCCTCCCTGCAAATTCAGCGCACCCTAGAAATCACCTACAAAAGCGCATGGTTTGTAACTATGCGTATTCGTAAGGCTATGGAGGATACCAGCACCGATCCAATGGGCGGTTTTGGCAAGATTGTCGAAGCCGATGAAACCTATGTCGGCGGCAAGGATAAGAACAAACACGCCAACAAACGCTACACAATGGGCGCAGGTACTGGCGATAAAGCCCCTGTGTTTTCCTTGGTTGAGCGCGGGGGCAAAGTCCGTTCTTCCCATATTCAAGATCGCGTTACCGCCAAGAACTTAAAGCCCATTATCGAGAAAAATGTGAAGCAGCACACGCACTTAATGACCGACAGCGCGACATTCTATTCTTCTATCGCCAAAGACCTGCCCGATCATATCGGACACAGCACCGTAAATCATAGCGCGGGTGAATATGTGCGCGATAAGATTTGGCATACCAATACCGTAGAAAACTATTTCTCGATCTTGAAGCGCGGCATTGTCGGGGTGTTTCATCATGTCAGCCAACAGCATCTAAGTCGCTACATTGCTGAATTTGACTATCGCTACAACAACCGCGAAGGACTTGGGATTGACGATACGACCCGTACCCAAATGGCTCTTACGGGCGCAAAGGGGAAAAGATTGACCTATAAACAACCAATAACTCGTTGATATAACTGTTATCAAGCAAGATAACACAAAAAAGATTGACTGAATCCAATGGGTTAGAGTATATTGCAGAAAGTACCCCCGACGAGATTTGCACTCGCAATTCCTTGCCGGAACCCAATCCCAGATTGGGTGCGTCTACTAAGTTTCGCCACGGGGGTATAAAAGAGCACTTCATGCGGCATATCGCTCACATGAAGTGCGAAGGTTTTAGCCGCTCATTACGGCGGGATAACGATGATTACTACAACGACGAGCATTGGTTCACTCCTTGCTTGTTGATGGGAGAAGCGGTGGGGATCGTCCTCGAAAAACTAACCCTGCCGCTTCTATCTCACGACGTAAGATTTCTGATCAAATCGGATACCAAGCATCACCCTTCTGCGTTATAAACTTATCGCGCAAACGAAGCAGGGATGTTCTGACTGTGCGCTCTTTAACTGGCGTTCCAGCAGATTTAAGAGCGGCGACCAATTGCGCCCCCGTTAGTCCGGGGGTTTTCTTTACTTGCTCATGAACATGCCACGCATCAGACCCATTGCGAGGTCGCCTTACCGCCTGATTGGCCTGTTTTGCATATGTATTCTTTGAATTTTCGCCATTCCCGAATTTTTTGATAAATTCCGACAATGCGGCGATTGTGTCATCTCGCCCTCTATTGTAAGCTTCTGTTTCTATCTGTTTGGCGATCTGCGCTAGGTCGTGTTTGACGGGCATGTTCTTATCTCCTTAGTGGAACCGCTAAGATAAGGTAATGTATTCAAAAATACAAGGGGCTTATCTGCTATGATCCAAAAAACTTCAAAGAAAACACAACTTAAGGGTAGCGATTCATTTATCGAAACAGCTAAACGTTTAGGTTGTGAGGAGTCTGAAGCCTCCTTTGAAGGCAATCTAAAGCGCATCGCCAAATCCGCACCGCAGCCAATGCCGAAGAAAGCGAGGAAGAAATGAGTGATTATCAGCCATCAGATAACCAGCTTCTCTTTAACATCTGGGAACGTCTTAAAAAAATAGACAACAATTTGGAGTGGATAAGAGGAATTTTATTCGTTCTGGCGGGTGCCGTAATTGGATATATTCTGAAACACTGATTTTACTCCTAATTGTATGTGGGTTTGTGAAGTATAGAACTGCCCAAAATAAATGTGTACAAAACAAGAACATTTGTGTAGGATGCGGGTATGTCGAAAACTTCTTCTCATTTTGCCTGTCAAAGCTGTGGCGCGTCGTATCCTAAATGGGCGGGGAGGTGCGAGGCTTGCGGGAATTGGAATAGTTTGGTTGAGGAAGCCTCGGCTTCCGGGCCTCCCAAAGGGTTGAATGATCCCAAAAACCGCGCCAAATCGGCGCGCATCGATTTTGTGCCGTTGAAGAGCGAGACCGACCGCCAGATTCCCCGGCGTTTTTCGCATATCGGCGAATTCGACCGCGTGCTGGGCGGAGGGCTGGTTTCCGGCTCGGCGACTTTGGTGGGCGGCGATCCCGGCATCGGCAAATCGACGATCTTGCTGCAAGTCGTGTGTAAACTGGCGGCACAGCATAAGGTTGCCTATATCTCGGGCGAAGAGGCAATCGATCAGGTGCGGCTGCGCGCGGCGCGGCTGGGTTTGGCCGATGCGCCCTGTTTGCTCGCCAGCGAAACGTCGGTGCGCGATATTGTCGCCTCGGTCGATACCAAAGACGCGCCCGATATTCTGATTATCGATTCCATTCAAACGATGTATGTCGATACGCTCGACAGCGCGCCCGGCACCGTGGCGCAGGTGCGAACCTCGGCACAGGAACTTATCCGCGTTGCTAAAAAGCGTAATATCTCCCTTATCCTCGTCGGGCATGTGACCAAAGACGGCACAATCGCGGGGCCGCGCGTTCTGGAACATATGGTCGATACGGTTTTGTATCTGGAAGGCGACCGGGGCCACCAATTCCGCGTGTTGCGCGGCGTGAAAAACCGTTTTGGCCCGACCGATGAAATCGGCGTGTTCGAAATGACCGATACGGGTTTGCTGGAAGTACAAAATCCCTCGGCCCTGTTCCTTGCCGACCGGCGCGATGATATGTCGGGTGCAGCGGTGTTCGCCGGGTTGGAAGGGACGCGGCCCGTTCTGGTTGAAATTCAGGCGCTCGTGGCACCCGCCGCCTATGGCACCCCGCGCCGCGCCGTGGTGGGGTGGGATAGCGGGCGTTTGGCGATGATTTTGGCGGTGCTTGAGGCGCGTTGCGGCGTGGCGTTCGGCAATAACGATGTTTATCTGAATGTTGCGGGCGGTTTCCGCATTACCGAACCGGCTGCCGATCTCGCCGTAGCGGCGGCTTTGTTGTCCTCGCTGACGGGAGAACCGCTTCCGGCGTCTTGTGTAGCGTTCGGGGAAATCGGCCTATCGGGAGAAATTCGCCATATCAGCCAGCCCGATCTGCGGTTGAAAGAAGCGCTGAAACTCGGCTTCACGCAAGCGATCATGCCCCAGAATGACAAAGCCAGAAAATCCGGTGCCACACCGATGCTGCGCACAACCGAAATCCGCCAGCTCAGCGAGCTTCTGCCCCTGTTCCAGGCCGCGCCGCAAGCGAAAAGCGCCTGAACAACGACATAATGAAACCATTAACTTTGGCTATTTTTATGCTAGATAATGGTGTCTTCACAAAACGGGCGATTCATGGAACCCCACAGCGCGTTTAATACCTTAGATTATATCGTTCTCGGCATCGTTTTGTTGTCAGGTTTGCTGGCCCTGACCCGCGGATTGGTGCGCGAAATTTTTTCACTGATCGCGTGGGGCGGCGCTTATTTCGCCGCCGTTAAATTCTATCCGCTGGCAATGCCGACGGCGCATCACTATATCAAAACCGACAAGGCCGCCGAATGGGCCGCTATGGCGGCCGTTTTTGTCGTCGCGCTGATTATCTTGATGATTGTGGGCAGCCTTGCTTGCAGTCTGGTCAGAGGGAAGGCCTTAACGGCGATTGATCGTTCATTGGGTTTCCTTTACGGGCTGGCACGCGGGGTTGTGGTCGTCTGCGTCATCTATATGGCTGCCGTGATTGTGTTATGGCCCGATATCGACACGGCAAAACCTTCTACCGATACCGCGCCAAAGACGGAGGCCGAACAGAAGCAGGACAAAGACCACACGACGCCGCCAGATATGCTTCTGGAAGCGAAAACGCGCCCTGCCCTTGCTTACGGCGCGAGCGTGTTGAAAGAAATTATTCCTAAAGAGATGCTCGATAAAACGATCAAGGATGCCGAGCAGCAAAGAGACGACGCTATATCAAGAGCGAATGCCGAAGCCGAGAAAGCCGCCCAGCAAAAAATGCTCGACAGGCTTTCGACGCCTGTTCCTCCCGGACAAGGTGGAGGGCAACCTGCCGACAAACCCGTTAACACGGAAAGCGCGCCATGACATTTTCGACCAATCCTTTCGACGACGACAAGCTGAAAGAGGAATGCGGCGTTTTCGGCATTATCGGCAAAGATTCCGCCGCCGCGATGACCGCCCTCGGCCTGCATGCGCTTCAGCATCGCGGACAGGAAGCGGCAGGCATCGTTTGCTGCGACGGTGATATTTTCAACGCGCATCACGCCCTCGGCCATGTCGGCGAGAATTTCAGTGCCGACAGCGTCGTCGAGCGTCTGGTGGGGAATGCGGCGATCGGCCACACGCGCTATGCGACGACCGGCGAAACCGCCTTGCGCAATGTGCAACCTTTGTACGCCGATTTCGATTTCGGCGGCTTTGCCATCGCTCATAACGGCAACCTGACCAATGCGCTTAGTCTGCGCAAGCAACTGGTCAAGCGCGGCTGTTTGTTCCGTTCGACGACCGATACCGAAACCATCATTCACTTAATGGCGATTGCGCAGGCGAACAGCCCCGTCGATCGTTTGATCGAAGCGTTGCGCCAGATCGAGGGCGCTTATTCTCTGGTGTGCCTTGCCAAGGATATGATTATCGGCGTGCGCGATCCGTACGGCGTGCGCCCGCTGGTGCTGGGCAAGATCGACGACGCTTATGTGCTGGCGAGCGAGACTTGCGCGCTGGACATCATCGGCGCGGAATACATCCGCGATATCGAGCCGGGCGAACTGGTCACAATCGACAAGAACGGCGTGAAATCGCAGCGTCCGTTCGGCGCGGCGCCGCATAAATTCTGCATCTTCGAATATATTTATTTTGCGCGTCCAGATTCCTCGCTTGAGGGACGTTCGGTTTATGAAATGCGCAAGAATATCGGCATCGAGCTTGCGCGCGAGTCGCACATCGACGCCGACATCGTCGTGCCTGTGCCGGATTCCGGCGTGCCTGCTGCTATTGGTTACGCCGAAGAAAGCAAAATTCCGTTCGAGCTCGGCATCATCCGCAATCACTATGTCGGGCGCACTTTCATTCAGCCGACCGACCGCATTCGCCATTTGGGCGTCAAGCTGAAACACAACGCCAATCGCCGCTTTATCGACGGCAAGAGCATTGTGCTTGTCGATGACTCAATCGTGCGCGGCACGACTTCGGTCAAGATCGTCGAAATGTTGCGTGGTGCGGGAGCGCGCGAAGTGCACATGCGTATTTCCAGCCCGCCAACCGCGCATAGCTGCTTCTACGGCGTCGATACACCGGAAGTCGAAAAACTGCTCGCGCATAATTACACGGTCGATGAGATGTGCAAATTCATCGGCGCGGATAGTCTGGCATTTATCACGCTCGACGGACTCTATCGCGCGATGGGGGAAACCAAACGTAACGCCAATATGCCGCAATTCTGCGACGCGTGCTTCAGCGGCGATTACCCGATCAGCCTGACGGATTTGAATTCACCAGCGCCGCAATCCGGCGTTTCGGTATTGGCGCGCGGGAATAGGTAAGAATTTAAGGCGCGGGTTGTTTTTTGACTATCGCGCCATTACGCCTATTTCCCGATTTAATAA
>JBAVWC010000479.1:0-1786 GCA_049697595.1 Alphaproteobacteria bacterium | reverse complement strand
CGGAAAACAGGTCGAGGACATTCACATCACCCTCGACTTACAGTATTTCGCTGAAATTCATGCCCGGAAGATGTTGCGCGAGGGAAACCCTCACGCCACGATCCAGATGTTCGCGCACGGCTTCCAGGACCAGTTTTTTATTGGCCTCTTTGTTTTTTCCGTCGCCGTCCGCGCACAGGATGATTTCCTTAATGGAAGGCGGTACGGGTGCCCTCATATTTCCAGGCGTCATCGCCGCCCAGACCGGAAAGCCGGGGCAGGCTTGCTGGATTGCCAGAGCCGTTTCAAGACTATCCGTGATTACCAGCCTGAATCCTGTGGCCTCGCCAAGCTGGATATAAGAACCGTGGCATTTGCCTAACATGCGGCGCGCATCGCCCTTCACATCAGCTTTGCCTGTGCCGTCAGACGCCAGATAGGTTTTATGGATGCCGACAAACTCGCCTTCCAGATTATGGACGGGAGCGATCAGCGCGGGGAGGATTTCGCGGGTAGGTTCATACAGAACGGCGGGATTAAACCGCACATGCCCCATGACGCCAGGTTCATAGACAAAGCCGTATTGCCGGAAATACGCTTCGGCGATACTGCCTGTTACAGGAACGCTTTGATCCCATATTTTTCTGGCGACATGAAGTTTAGCGCGGCGGGAATAATCGTCCGGCATAACGGCTCGTGCAGCGATGACCGCCGAACGGATAGCCTGACGGCGCTCGTCGAAAGAATGGGCGCCGCAATCGGAACTGCTTGTTTTATCAATTGAACGCGTAACTGTACTGGCCTGTGTCATTGGATTCCCCCAAAACAGGTGTTAGGTTTTGCGGTTAAACGACAAAGGCTGCCCGTATAAACATCGCATAAGCGGTTGCAGCTAAAAGCATTTCAGGTCGGACATAATGTTTCTCGACGATGAAAGCGAGAGGACAATACCAATTTCGTAAGATTTTGCAACTAAAAAATGCCTTGATTATAGGCTTATTTTGTCATAGGTAATAACTTGTCATTTATAAGCAATGCGGTTTTGGTAGAAACTTAACTCATCAGGCTTATAACTGGCGCTAACAGAATTGGATGACAGATGGCTGCGAAAGCTAAGGCAAAAGAGAAAAATTATGTCCCGCCAAACAACATAGAGAAGTTGCGGCAGGCGCGTGGCTGGAGCCAGGAAACCCTTGGCGCGAAGCTCGGCATGAGAGGGCCGAATGTTGATCGCCTGGAGGGTGGCCTCAGACGGCTTGATACGGGCATGCTGCTGAAACTATGCGCCGTATTTGATGTTTCCGTGGATAAAATCACTGATCTACCTATACCTAAAGTCAATACGGCGACCGCCGATCCCGTCATGCTGGGCCTCGTTGTTGGCTGGCTTATCGAGGCTTGTAGCAAATACAAAATCGAATATGACGCCAAGCAGGTCGGCAAATGGACAAGCTATCTCTACAACGATGTCTGCGACAGGGATTTACCCTTCGACGAAGCGCGCGAACTTACCTTTGAATTCGCCAAGCTCAACAAGTCCAAAAAGAAATAATCGTCCGCAATTAAAAATACTTCTTGCAATATCATACGATATTGGTATTGTGTTTTCCAGATCGCGCCCTGTTAAGGCAGAATAGCTGTCTTAACCGCGAGATCGTTTAATATCCCGCCACGGCTTTGTTCCGCTGGCCTTTGTCGTCTAACCGCAAAACTCAACATCCTTGTTTTGAGGAAGTTATGACAAAGGTTCGCATTCGCATGCCCCTTCCACCCCGTGAATCCTGCACCCTCGCGCAACGGCTGCAAG
>JBAVWC010000478.1:0-2319 GCA_049697595.1 Alphaproteobacteria bacterium | reverse complement strand
CTGTTATATAATGCATTTTTTTCTTTTGTGCGCACGGGAAAATGGCTAGGATCGATCCTCGGGAAAATAAAGCCTAGCAAAAGAGGCAATCTCGCCCGTTTTTTAATTTCACTAGGAATTGCATAATGATGCGGCGCTTTTGCTTTCTGCTCATCGCCCTTGCCGTGTCGGCATGCAGCACAATCGATATGCCCTCCTGCCCGCCCCCCACCGCTGGCGATGTGGTCTATGTCGTCGCGCGCGACTGGCATGCCGAGATCGGCATTCCGGTCGAGGAGCTGGACGAAAATATGGCCTTTTACCGGGATGTCTTTCCGGGCGCGCGCGTCATTATGTTCGGGTATGGCAAGAAGACGTTCTTCACAGCGCCGCCGCAAACGGTCAGCGAATATTTCCTCGGCCCCATTCCCGGGCCGGCTGTGATGCAGGCGGTAGCACTTAACGTCATGCCGACAGAGGCCTACCCTCCCGAAGATACGATCACGCTTCTTTTGCCACCGGGCGGCAGCCGCGCACTATCGGAATATCTGTGGAACGATCTCGCCAAAGACGCAGCGGGCAAGCCGCAAATCACCGCGCCCAGCACAAATCCCGACGGTCTTTTTTACGCATCGCAGAGCGCCTATAATCTGTCGCACACCTGCAACACATGGGCCGCCGATGCGCTCCACGCCGCAGGACTTCCAATCTCCGGCGACGGCGTCGTCTTCTCGAGCCAAGTCATGACTCAAACCGCAGCCGCCGCAGAAGACCAGTGCCGCTTAGTACGTTGATGTCGTCGTTGTGCTGCTCGTACCGCTGCTCGGCGGTACAACTACGGTCGTTTTGCTCGGCGGCGATGAGCCCTCGCCGCTGCTGGAACTGCATCCGGCCAAAGCCAATATGGCGAGAACGAGAACGAGCGGAGTCATTTTCTTGTGTGTCATGGAATATCCCCTTTTGTTGTTAAACCCGACTACCTGCGTTTCTGTTCCGACTTTCATCAAAACACCGTCGCATCACGGTCATGCTTATTCGCGTTAGCGCCGTCCACCACCACGGCCTCCGCCGCCACGACCACCACCGCGACCATATCCGCCATGACCATATCCGCCGTGGCCATAGCCACCGATGATGTCCACATCCGCACCCACCGCCCAAGGATAATAGTCGGGGCCATATCCATAATAGCCGTCACCATAATAGGGTGCCGGTTGCGGGCCAGGATAGGCAGGCTCTACAACGCAAGAGCACAAGCTCACAACAAGCATGATAAGGCTAAATTTGCAGAAAGTATGGATCATCGCACGCTCCGATCGACCTTTCGGCCAGGTTCTATTGGTCTGATCTGGAAGAAACCAGCAAATCGTCCGCGGCCTGTTTCTGCTGCGGAGAAAGATTTTCATAAAGCGGCTGGAACGCCGCAAGGAATCTGGACTCGCCCTGCGCCCGTAATTTGGCGAACATCTCGCGATTATGAAGATATTGGATCGCGGTCTCGCGGTCGGTCATTCGGCTCGCTACCTGCTGCTCGGCATCCTGCATCACTCTCACATCCTCGCGCATCGCAGCGGCGACTGGCTTCCATAACGGTTCCTGCGCAGGCGTAATCATCAGCTCTGCCTTCAGAAAAGCCACATGCCCCTCGATATGCTGACCGAGAACAATATGCTGCGCCTCAGGCATCGTGTCCGATTGATCGTAAGCCGGGGGAGAACCAGCGTCTGCGGCCTCGACGTTTAAGGGAAACACAAGCGCGAGCCCGGCTACGACAGCAGCCACAAGCCGGATATGCGATAACACGCGCCAAAAATTTTCAGCCATTGAGGATCTCCTGTTTGACAATTTTGTTCCTGTGTCAAACAGCCTATGGCTCCCCTCGCCTGCCGGTTTTGATATTTATCAAAATTGGCACGGGTAACATTCAAGCCGGGAGTCGAAGGAGTGATAAATCACCAATGGCGCAGCGCAACAACAGTGCTTTGTCCGCCCACGCAAGTGCGGGCATACTATTAATGTCTTAGAAACTGCCCAAAAACGTCAACGACTACGCACGCATTCGTCAAGGCAGGCACAGACTTATTGCGTCGACCGTTTCGTTTTGCTAGCGTTTTCACTCTACATTGCGCGCCGGAATTTCGTCGAAATATCATTAGAACGGAGTGGTTACCCCCAAATGGCCACAGAACCAGAACAGAAGTCGGTTGCGCGCCGCTTATTTTCTCTTTTCCGCCGCAAGCGCAAAGATGCTCCAAAATCGTTGGATACCTATGTCGACCGTCCAACGCCGACCATATTGCAATCGATGCGCCAGGGCGGGAATTTCATCAAACCCTATTG
>JBAVWC010000477.1:0-2581 GCA_049697595.1 Alphaproteobacteria bacterium | reverse complement strand
ATCAAAGATGACGAAATAAAATTAACTAACTTTATAGGTTTGTGCACCTATTACCAAAAAAAAAGTAACAGTTTTGCTATAAAAAATGTTGTTAAAAACGAAAGTTTAACAATTATTGCTAATCTACAATCCCCAACATTACAAACCCTATTACGAATAAATCGATATAAAAAAAAATTTAAGCTAAAAAAACTAAAGTAAAAACATGTTCGTTATTGGAATCGAACCAATACTCCAAATGGAAATAGGTTTTAAGCCCATCGCGTCTACCAATTCCGCCAAACGAATTTTTTAAAGGTAAAATTTATAATTAAAAATATAATTAAAAAGGAGATTATTCTTGAAAATGTATGATTACACTCTTAAGTATTTTTTAAGAACGTTTACCTAGGCCATGGGCGTAGTTCCCAAAAAAAGCTTAATATAACTACCTGGCTATTGCCTAATTATTACTGCGGGTCCTTCGATATAACACCTGTCCCACTAAATCTTGAAGTAGGTAAGAAAAGAGACCTGAACTGAAGGATGCTGCTAACAACATTAGTTCTATAGAAACTAAGAGCAGAGTATAAATAGAGGTATCTAAAAGTACTCCGTCTCTTTGCCCCCAACAGGCATAGCCTTTCTCATTTTTTCAGCGGCTTCAAGGCGTTGCCATTCCCTCGCATGCTTACTTATTGGGATAGGTATGGAATCATAATTTTCCGTACCGCTCATATATTTTTGCAGAGCTCGTTGGTGTTCAGTAAAAGCCTCCTCTACAGCTGAAGGATCAAGCCTAGAAGTGCCAGGATAACACAGAGTTTTAGGCTCCATACCGTATCTAGCTAATTTCTTCATTTGCCTAAAGTCGGTTTCCGAACTACATAAGATTCCGTCGGCAGACAAAGTAAGGAGTATTACTCGACAGCTCCGCATGCCGGGTGGAGTCAAGAATTCGTCTAAGGCAAATACTAACCCTGCAGTACCAGCCGCAGCGCCGATTACTTTTAATGATTTAGCGAAATGAACCCTGCTTACTCACTGATTAGGTGCTTGGGGTGGATTAGGCGCAGGAACTTCGAGCGGAGGTGTTGTTGGCTTACTCCCTACGACGGAGCCAAGTATCTCTTGCAAACTATTCCATACACCTAATCAAAGGTGCTGAGGTGTAGTTAAGTCTAGAAGCCTTTGGCGTCATCGTGGCAAAACTATATCTTCTTCTGGTGATATCTCGACGTACTTTAGTACGTGCTTATACTGATTTCAGATATGTTGACGAATACACCATATTATAATTTGTAGCGCTAAGACAAAAAATAAAAGCGATTTCGTATTAATACAAAATATAGTTAATAAGCAGCTTCAAAAATATATTTGAGTCCACCAATAGTATTGTGTGTCCAACTTATCAACGTCAATATTAAATTGCTCTGACGCCCTAGCGCATATAAGCTTAAGCTTTCTCGTATTATCCTCAGCCAGGCCTATGTTGTAGATGTACTTTTGTATAAAATTACGACATAGACCCAGTGACAAGTATTTTTTAACGTAGAGAATAAGCAGGACTATTAATAAGACGGTTACACACCTGATATTAAGAAAAAGTCAATTCGGATTCTCTACGTAGAAATAAAAATAGGCAACCCTTAGCAAATACGTTACACCTGCCAAAATGAGTATAAACTTTACGTAGCGCTTGAAGTCGCTTCTAACCCAAACAAAAAAATTTACACATTGAGTAAAAAAATACTTAAATACTGTTTTTAACCTATTCATTGTTTTTTTAATCATTTTCTGAAGCTATAGGCGTGAAATACTAGTATCAATTTAATCTTCTAACCTGTGGCCTACACCTGGAAATATGGGTGATGCTGGAGGAGTCGATATTGGAAACGGGGTAGTAGTGGGATCAATTCCGCCCTCTAACACGTAACCTAAACCTGGAAATACATATGGTGCTGGGGGCGTCGGCGGAAAGGCTATAAGTTCACTTTTTTCTAGTACAGAGAGCACAAGATTAAGGTTTGCATTCATTGTAGAAAGATCAAGGGCTGACATACGGTTAACTACCCCAGTTAGTTTTGCTATGAAATCATGATCGGCTTGTACAGCGACAAGTATTTCATTTACATTCTTCGTTAGTTGATCAATTCGTACGGCGTGTTCGTTTAAGACACTCAGTTCTAGGCTAGGTATAGGAACGGGGGTGTTAGGTACTACCGGAGCGCTATGCATACCTGTAGAAAAAAAGTAGTAGCAAAAAGCACCTAAAACGATAACAGAAAAGCCTGAAGTTAGGTACGGGTGTGCGGCTATAGTGGTTACAGTACCTGTTGTGAGCGTACAAACAGTGTTTCAAATATTAGATCAAATTGTATTGTCTTTTGCTTGGGTTATTGGCACCACATAGCTCTCGATCTGATCGAAGGCGCCCCTCATGGTAGATTCGTCCTTAATTAGGTCCGGGATAATTGAGGGGTCGATGTCTTTCTTGAGTTTAAGCGCATGAAGCCTTGCCTGATCAAGCAGTTGCTCCTTGGTTCAACGCCTTGTAATGCGACATAGCTCATTTAAAATGATTATGTCGTTTAAAGTAGCA
>JBAVWC010000476.1:0-6975 GCA_049697595.1 Alphaproteobacteria bacterium | reverse complement strand
CCGGAGCCCTTTCCGTTGCGCTTTCCGGCTTGCAAGCAAGCACCGCGGCGTCGCAGATTATTTCAAGCAACGTCTCGAACGCGCAAACGCCGGGATATACGAGCAAGAATATCGAGCTGACATCCTCGGTTCTCGGCGACGCCGTGGTTTCTGGCTATAGCCGCGTCAGCGACAGCGTCCTGTCGGCGACCCTGAACGCCGCCACATCGAACGCCTCCTATCTCAGCACGCAAAACGGCTTTATGAATCAGGTGCAGGAGATTCTCGATTCATCGGGCGACCCGCCCGCCCTCGCGGGTGCGATCAGCAATTTCCAATCGGCCTGGACGCAGTATGCCGCGTCGTCCGACAGCTCCATCCAGCAACAATCCGTTATCTCGGCCGGGCAACAGCTCGTCAGCACGGTTAACAATATTGCCTCGCAAGCTTCGGCGCTGCAAACGCAGGTTCAAGGCGATCTTTCCACGACGGTTTCCTCGCTCAATACAGATCTGACGAAAGTTCAAACGCTGAATAACCAGATTGCGACAGCCCGCGCCGATAATCAGCCGACCGGCAATCTGGAAGATCAGCGCGATCAGGCCGTCAATGCCATATCGGCAATCGCCAATGTGCAGGTGATGCAACGCTCCGGCGACCAAATCGCCATCTACACGCCCGGCGGTTCTGCCTTGCTGGACGGGGGATCGGCGCAGGTTTTCAGCGTCAGCGTCAGCGGCGACAGCGTCATCAATGCCCTCGGCGCGGATGTCAGCGGCATACTGACGGGAGGCACGCTGCAAGCGCAAACCGATTTCCTGTCAACGTCGTCCAGCACGGCCAACGGCGTCGGCGTCGTCAACAAGATCATTTCCCAATTGCAGAATTTCGCCAATCTGTTCGTCGGCGGCACAACGAATTCGGGCAGTTTTGCCGCCACCTATAACCCCAGCGGCAATGCGGCATCGAGCTTTTTCAGCGCGACTTTGGACGGCAATGGCCTGCCCGAACTCGCCACTTTTGTCGTCAATCCAAGCCTTGTCAGCGGTGCGACAACGCTCAACACGGCAACGGCTACCGCGACGGCCAACACTTTTACAGCGACGAACCTTGCCGTCGCGGCACCCGCAGGCACGACCAGCGGCACTTTTACAGCCACAGGGCTGACCACGACCAATCAGACCTATGCCCAAATTGCCTCGTCAATCCTGTCGGGCTTCCAACAGGCCGCAAACGCGATCCAGACGGCGAGCACATCGGCAACGGCGCAACAAACCTACTATCAAAGCGCTCTTTCCAGCGAAACCGGGGTCAACACCGACACCGAATTGGTCAACCTGACCAATTGGCAAAACAGCTACGCCGCATCGGCACATGTGATTTCGACGATCGAAAGCATGTTCACAGTCCTCGAAGGCATGGTGTAACGAAAATGTCCATCTCCTCAACCAGCTCCTTAAGCATAGTGCAGCTCCTGTCTTCGCAGCTTCAGACGCAAGAAGCATCCTTAGGCCAACTCTCTTCGCAGTTAACGACCAGCCAGAAATACACCAACCTGACCGACTACGCGCCCACCGACGCGCTGAACCTGATCAATTTGCAAGACAGCATGACTCAAAAACAAGCCTATATCGGCGTCATCAATGCCGTGCAGCCCCGCCTGTCGGGCTATGACACGACAATGACCGATATGGAATCCGTCGTGACGCAAGCCCAGACTTTGACTCAGGCAGACGGCAATTACAGCGCCTCCACCGCGACCAATATCGCGGCAATGGCCACCAACTTTCTTCAATCCGTGGGCATCGATCTCAATCAGCAAATCGGCGGGCGATATATTTATGCCGGCTCGCGCTATGACACCGTTCCCGTGGTGAATTTGACGACGCTGTCAGGGCCGCCGTCCGCGACCCTTACGACCGGCAATCAGTTGCCCGCTTACGATACAGGCAATGTGACTCTGGCGGTGGATAATACCGCCAATACGATTACACTCGGTGGCACCGTCAGCGGATCGGCATCGATACCGCAAACGGCGACCATTTCCATCAATGGAACACCCACTACTTATACGCTTTCCCCGTCCGACACGACGCTGGCCGCAGCCGCGACTGATTTGGCCGCGCAGATGTCGACCACGACCGGCCTCTCGATCACCGCTTCGAACGGCGTCATCACCGTCCCGGGCAGCAACACGATAGACTCGGCGAGCTCGACAACCACCGATGCCGCCGCCTATGCCACCGATTCAGCGACGATAGACGCAGGCGACACCATGAATTACGGCGTCAGCAGCAACAACCCGGCCTTCCAGCAGATCATCGCCGGGCTGCAATATATGCAAACCGCCGGCAATTCAGGCAATGCGACGACCTATCAGGCCGACATGGCCCAGGCCTCGACGCTTCTATCCGCAGGGTTGGCAGCCCTTCAAACCGTGCATGCGGGCGTCGCCTACAATATCAACACCCTCACAACCGAGACAACCACGCAGAACAACGCGATCACCAGCCTGACCAATCAAGTCGACAACATCCAGCAAGTCAATATCGCGCAGGTCAGCACCGAAATCACCGCCCTGGAGGCCCAGCTTCAGGCGTCCTACTCCGTCACTGGAAGCATCGAGAGAATGTCGATCGTTAGCTATCTCCCTTAACTTCTCCCTAGATCACACCTCACAAGGAGTCTAATATGCTCAATGTCAATGAAACGAACCGCTCGGAAACCCTTATCATGAAACCCCAATCGACTTTCAGCCCCGTGGCCTTGCGCTATATCGCGGCGCTTCGCGGCAACAAGCCCAAACGCACAGGCACCGCTTTCACCTATGCCGAAATCGCCTGCAGCAACCCGAACAAGCTGATCTGCCTCGCAGCCTCCAATCCCGAAGGCCGCTTCTATGGGTTCGTCGCCGACGAAGCCACCCGCCGCGCTTCCGAACAGGAAGCCGACAAACGCGGCACCTTCAATGCGGTTTTTCTGGTGGGAACGCCGTCGGAAACGCTGGCGCGCATCGCCAATGGCTCGTCCCTGCCGCCGATGCTCGATTACCTGTGCTGCGATGAAAGCACAAAGCCGCTCTCGGCAGCCGAACATGCAGCCTTGTTCGACCTCGCGCAAAAACGCCTGAACCCCGGCGGCCTTTTCACGGTTTCATACCGCGCCCACGACCGCGATGATGGCGCCTTGCGCTTTATCGTGCGCGAACTGACACCGTCCATGAATGACGAGCAGCAACAGGTTTTCCTGACGGAACTCAAGCGCCTGGGCAGCACTTATCTCGCCCAGCATGCCGATGTCGCCGCACGCCTGAACGACGCGATCGTCAAAGGCACGCCGAAAAACTTCTTCTCTCTTTACGACACAGCACCCGCAATGTCGGCGACAGCCGATACAATCGCGGCGATGCGCGCGCGCGGCCTTAGCTATGCGGGCGACGCAACGCTGACATCGAATTATGTCGAGCTGGCCGTTCCCGTCGAAGCGCAAGAGCTGATCGTCGGCTTCCGCACCAATCCTTTGTATGAATCGATCAAGGATTTCGCCATTAACCGGTTGGTACGTTCGGATATATGGATCCACTCCCCGGCCGCACCGTCCGGCAATCCGGCTGAATTGTTCGGCGGCTTCGCCTACGGCATCATTATGCCGCGCGATCAAATTCCGGCCAAGCATGTCGCGCAGGGCAAAACCATCGACCTGTCCGGAAAGCTCTACGGCAAATTGCTGGACTTGATGTCGCTGATGCCGGTCGGCGTGGGCGATGTCTTGTCCCACCCCGCTGGCCAGGGCGAACAACCGGAGAAAATCCTCGAAGCGCTGCAAATCCTTGTCGCGTGCGGGATCGCCAGCCCGATGCGCGGCCAGATGACCTCGACCGTCAGCGACAGCACCGCCCAGCCACGGCTGGTGGGCAGCTTCAACCGCTATCTCGACAAGACCGACCTGACCGACAAAGATGTGTATTTGTCGTCGCAGGTTATGGGATGCGGCATCACGTTTTCCGCGCGCGAAGCCTTCGTTATGCAGGCCGTGAACCGCGCCGGACTCACCAACTCAGTATCGGCGCTGATGCCGGAACTGCGCCGCATCGCGCATACGCCTGCCTCTATGTCGGTTATCAAAGCCGATGAAGCGACGCCGGAAATGGCGCTGAGCCTTGTCCGCGATGTCGTCGGCAAGTCTCTGCCGCAATGGTACGCCTATGCCCTGCTGGAGGCCGCCTGACCCAGACGCCGCCTAAGGAAGCCGCGCTGCTTCATGAAAAACGAACTGAAGCAGCGCGCCTTCATGCTAAGGGCGACATTGCCGCCGCCTCCGTCCTCTATCGCGACGTTTTAAAGATCGCGCCGCAAGATCCCGATGCCCTGCACATGATGGGCATCATCGCCCAACAAGGCGGCAATCAGGAGCTGGCAGTCAAATTCTTTGAAATGGCGCTCGCCGTGAATCCTGATTTCGCAGGCGCCTGGTACAACCGCGCCCTGGTTCTGCGCGTAATGAAACGCGGCAAGGATGCGCTGCAATCGGTGCAAGCGGCCATAGAAATAGACCCCACGCTCGGCGAGGCTTGGAACCTGATGGCATTGCTTCTCAAAGACGATGGAGCCCACTACGATCAAGCCCGTGAGTGCCATATACGCGCCATCGCCCTGCAACCGAAAAACCCCCAATTCCACGATAATTACGCCGCCCTGCTTCTCGCGATGGAAGATAGGGAAGGTGCCTATCTCGCCGCGCGCAAAGCGCAAGAAATCAGTCCGTCCTATCGGTCGATGTCAATGGGAACCGTCTTGCATGTTATGGGATATCCGGCGCTGGCGGCGGAATATTTAGCCTATCCCAACACTCTGTTCCTCAATGACGCCGACATGGCGGTAACCGAAGCAATGACGCGGTTGCAAATAGGAGATTTCGACCGAGGCTGGGCGCTGTGGGAACAAAGAACCTGCTTTCCTAACTCTCTGGGCCATATCCCCTTCTGGCAAGGCGAGAAAGTCACCTGCCTGTATCTGTATGAAGATCAGGGGATGGGCGACGCGATACAATTCCTGCGTTACATTTCCTTGCTCAAAACACGCGCCGAAAGCCTAGTCCTTTGCCTACGCGCGCCGTTGAAAACCCTGGGCGCGGAAAGTTTTCCCGGCGTCAAAATTATCGTCGAAGGCGCGCCGGTGCCTGATGCCCCCCCCTCTTCCGCCTGTTATCGATTGACGAGTCTGCCCACCTTGTTCAAAACACGGCTGGACAACATTCCTCCCGCTCCCTATCTGACCGCCTCCGAAAGTCGCCGCGCTTTCTGGCGTGACAAATTGCGCGATTTGCCCACACCGCGCATCGGATTGGTGTGGGCGGGCGGCGCGCACTTCAGAAACGATGCCGGGCGGTCGGTGACTTTCAGCACGGTGCAGCCCGTGACCAGTTGTGGCGCGCAGCATTTTGTCTCTCTGCAAAAAGAACGCGCCGAAGATAGAGGGGCGGACATTTTCGACGCCACGCCGCATCTGCATGATTTTGCCGATACCGCCGCTTTGATCGCGGAGCTCGATCTTGTCATTACCGTGGATACCTCTGTCGCCCATCTGGCGGGCGCGTTAGGCAAGCCAGTGTGGATTTTGTTGGCATTCAACAGTGACTGGCGCTGGTTTCTGGGGCGCGAAGATAGCCCGTGGTATCCGACCGCGCGCCTATTCCGGCAAAAAAAACCGGGTGATTGGGCAGAAGTCATCGACAGAGTCAAAGGCGAAGTCCAAAAACTGATCGCGGGTGATCTCTCCGTCCTGCAACCACCACCCTGGGACGGCCAAACCTTGCGCCAAAATCCCTATGCGCTACCATTACCCTTATGACATCCAACGCCAATGCCGACAGTTACAAAATGCAAGCGCATGCGTTTTTTGCGCAAGGCGATTTTGCCGCCGCCGAGATTGTATGCCGCAGCGCCGTCATCGCCGCGCCCGACGATGCGGGCGTGCATTACAATCTGGGCGTCGTTCTCGCCAAGCTTGAGCGTTTTGAAGAAGCGATCACCTGCTATCGCAAAACAATAGAACTCAACCCCGGCTTTGCCCCCGCTTATACGAATATCGGTTTTTGCCTGAGCGCATTTAATCTCATCGCCCGCGCGCGGGAAGCCTTTGCCATCGCCCGCAGCCTCGAACCCGACAACCCCATTCCGGTTCTGAACGAAGGAATCGCCGCATTGGCCTTAGGCGATTACGCGGCAGGCTGGCAAGGATTCGCCGCGCGCTGGCGATTGCCCGCCTATGCCGCCTTCAAACGCGATTTCGCCAAACCGGTTTGGCAAGGCCAGGACATATCCGGCAAAACGCTTTTCCTTTATAGCGAGCAGGGTTTCGGCGATACGATCCAGATGGCGCGTTTCGTTCCGCTTCTCGCCGCGCAGGGCGCAAAAATCATCATAGAAGCGCAACCCGCGCTGACAGGCTTATTGCGCAGCCTGCAAGGCGCACCTCATGTCATAACCAAAGGCGAAGCTGTTCCCGATTTCGATTTCTACAGCGCGATGATGGATATTCCGGGCGCGCTCGGCACCACCGCAAACACAATCCCAGCCGATACACCCTATCTTTTCGCCGATCCTGAGCAGATAGAATTTTACAGGAACCTGCCGCTGCGCAACACCAAAAAGCGCATCGGCCTCTGCTGGGCAGGACGCGCCAGCCATGAAAATGATCGCAACCGTTCTTTAAAATTTGCGCAGCTTGCACCCTTGCTGGCGCGGGACGATATCGAATGGATCAGCCTGCAACGTCTGATGCCCGACAGCGATGCGGCAGGACTCGCAACAAGCGCCGTTCTCAATTGGGGACAAAATTTCGCCGATTTTTCCGCAACGGCAGCGGCGATCATGGCGTTGGACATCGTCATCGCCGCCGATACCGCCGTAGCGCATCTGGCCGGAGCCTTGGGCAAACCTGTGTGGGTTCTCTTACCCTTCTATGCCGATTGGCGCTGGATGATCGACCGCGAGGA
>JBAVWC010000475.1:0-1869 GCA_049697595.1 Alphaproteobacteria bacterium | reverse complement strand
TTTGCAGGCTGCGCGATCCTGTCGGATTCAGGCGGCGAAGTTCGCTTTCGGCCAGATCCGTCTTGCCGACCTGAGCCAAAGCCAAAGCGCGCCATCCGGCCGGACGCTGGGAGAGGATGTCGATATTCTTGGCGTTCAGATCGGGCATTTTCCACGAACGGACAGGGGTATGCTCGGCGAGGCTGGCCGCCATATAGCCGTAAAAACTGCTTGGATATTTGGCCGCTTCGATCAGCCAGTGATGAGCCTGAACATCGTCGCCCGTGCGCTTGGCGGCGCGATAGGCCCAATAAGAAGCCGCCGCGCGATCCCACGGCGAAAGACCGGGAGCTTGGGCAAGGCTGGCGAAAGAACGGGCGGAAGAGTCAAAATCCTGCTGTTTCCACGCCGAAAGCCCGTCGATCCACAGGCCCAGCGGCGCGCCGGAAGTCGCTGCCATATGGGCCATTGGCCGCGCGCGTTCGGTTTCTCCTTCATAGAAGAAGGTCGCGGCGATATGGCTCATGATCGCACCAGCGCCTTTAACGGATACGGTACCGCGCTGGATCTCGGTGGTCAGGATTTCGCGCGCCTTCATCGGGTCGCCGTGGCGCAAAGCTGTATTTATTTTGGAATCGATATGATTTTTGCGGAGGCTTGCATCGTCGTCGCTATCCGGGGTTTTCATGCGGAAGCCGGACAGGGTATTTGCGCCGTTATTGCCTGTCCAGGACGCTATCGTCACGGGGCGGGCGATATGGGCGGTGGCAAAACCGTGCAAGCGGCGCGATTGGTCATAAAGGGTGTCTGCTTCGGGAAGATCGGCGTAAGACGCCATCCATTGTTGCGCTTCCGTCAGGCTCATCTCGCGGCGCAAATAGCGGTCAGCCAGCACATGTCCAACTAGCCTTTTATCTTTGATCTGGGCGAGCGCATCGTCTGCCGTAGCCCAATCCGATTTTTCCTGGGCGGCAAAAGCCGCGCGGTAAAGCGTGGCATCTCGTCCCGATAAGGTACGGATTGGATCGCTGGTGTCGCTGGCAAGCTCTGGCGCGGGCGGCGTTTGCGGCGCGACATGCGGCAGTGCTGCCTGCATCGAGCGAGCCGGGGCGGTGTCCATCTGCGTGTTGGTGCTCAATCCCAAAAAGAAAACGATCGCCGCTGCCAGTTTTGGCAGGTGGACGGTTGCGATTCTCTGTTGGGCGGCTTTGTTCATCCCGTCGCTACTACGGATGAAAGGCAAGGAGAGCAAGTAAAATCGATTACTAAAAAATGGTAAAGACGATTTATTTGTTGTTTATCAGCATGTTATTGTCTGTTGTATGCTTTGTAAGCAGCATAACATCGTTCCAGGCTTGACGTTTTGTGCTCGGCTGACGCAGCAAATAGGCGGGGTGGTAGATCGGCAGGCAGGGGATCGGCATCGTGAGGCCGGAGTCCGGGGAGGGGGTATAGTTCGTCCAGCGGCCCCGCAAGCGGGTGATCCCTTCTTTGGTCTGCAACAAGGTCTTGGCTGCAACACCGCCCATAAGAATAAGAACTTTCGGCTTTATCAAAGCGATATGGCGTTCAACGAAAGGAACGCATGAGGCAATTTCGGCGTCGGTCGGGGTGCGGTTGCCGGGAGGACGCCAGAACAGGACGTTCGATATATATATGTCGGCGCGAGCGATGCCCGCCGATTTTAACATTTGGTCGAACAACTGGCCGCTAGCCCCGACAAAGGGTTTGCCCTGCCTATCCTCTTCCTCGCCCGGCGCTTCGCCAATGAACATGAGAGGCGAGGCCGGGTTGCCGTCGGCAAAAACCAGATTCATAGCCGTGGCGCGCAGGGGGCAGCCGTCAAATGTTAAGAGTTCGGCACGCAGGGCTTCGAGCGTCTGGGCGGCA
>JBAVWC010000474.1:0-2318 GCA_049697595.1 Alphaproteobacteria bacterium | reverse complement strand
GCGATTAGGCTGCTTTTTTGTTTTACGCCGTTCCGTACAGTCGGTCTCCGGCATCGCCCAGCCCGGGCACGATATAGGCGTTTTCGTTCAGCCGCTCGTCCAGCGACGCGCAATAGACGCGGATCGTGGGGTGAAGGGAAAGAAACTGCCGCACGCCTTCCGGCGCTGCGACCAAAGCCATAACGCGGATTTTTTCGGAAGCGATCCCGTGACGCAGCAACACATCGCAAACATGCGCCAAAGAATTCCCCGTCGCCAGCATCGGATCGACGACGAAAAAATCCTGCCCGATATTTTTCGGCAGCCGCACCAGATATTCAACAGGCTTCTTGGTTTCATGATCGCGATAAACGCCGATATGCCCGACCTGCGCGGTGGGCATCAAATCCACCAAACCTTCGGCCATTCCCAACCCCGCGCGCAGAACCGGAACGATGCACGGATCGGGCGTGGCAAGGGTAGGGGCGTCCATTTCCATCAAAGGCGTACGGATGCGGCGCGTCGTCAAAGGCAACTCGCGCGAAATTTCATAACCGATCAGCGACGAAATCTCACGCAGCATCGTGCGGAATCCAAACGACTTGCACTGCACGTCGCGCAATTGAGTCAGCTTGTGCAGGATCAACGGATGATCGACGACAAAGAAATTCGGGAATTCAGGATAATGACGCATAGGGATTCCAATTCAAAATTATTTAAAATCCGCGCCCACGGCGGCGCTCGCCGACTCAAACCGGTCGCGCCTCAGCAGCGCCGCGAGTTCCGAGGTGATGCGCGCGACGACCCAGGGCCCTTCGTAAATTAAAGAGGTGTATATCTGAACCAAAGACGCCCCCGCGCGGATTTTGGCATAAGCGTCGGCCCCGGTGAAAACGCCGCCGCACCCGATCAACGGAATTTTTCCGCGCGTCATTTGATACATAACGCTTAGAAGCTCGGTTGACATATCAAATATAGGCTTGCCCGAAAGGCCGCCTTTTTCCCGCGCAACAGAAGATGTCATGCCCTTGGGGCGCGACGCCATCGAGTTGCCGATAATCATGCCGTCGATGCCTGCGTCCAGCGAGGCATCGGCAATATTCCGCGCCTGTTTTTCCGTCTGGTCGGGTGCAATCTTCACGAACAGCAGAGGCTTAAACGTCAGCGCATCGCGCGCTGTCTTCACGCACTGCAACAACTCCTGCAATTGGTCTTTGCTCTCCATCTCGCGCGCATCCGGCGCATTGGGGCATGAAACATTGACCGTGACAAAGCTCATATAAGGCGCAAATTTCTGCAGGCCGAGAATGGTCGCCTCGGCTGCGTCTTTGTAATGATCGCCCTGAGCGATATTAACGCCGACAATGCGGCGCTGCTTGGCCCGGGTGGTCGTGTCGTGCCACGCCTGTATGCGGCGCAAACACCTATCGAAGCCGTCGCTGTTGAAATTCATCCGGTTGATAATTGCTTTGGATTCCGGAATGCGGAATATGCGCGGCTTCGGATTGCCAGCCTGCGGCATCGGCACAATGCCGCCAATCTCGACAAACGAAAAACCGAGATCGAGCGTTTCCTTAATGACCTCTGCCTGTTTATCAAACCCCGCAGCAAGCCCGATCGGATGAGGAAACTCCAGCCCCGCCACTTTCGTATGCAGAACAGGATCGTCGATGACTCTGGCTGACGGGACAAGCCCTTTTTTGAGGGCCGCAATAGCGAGTCTGTGCGCCTTCTCCGGATCCATAGAGAACAGAAAAGGGCGCAGAAACGGATATATGTCGAAGGGAAGGGGAATCATGACTCTCAGCGTGGTGAAACCAGCATTCTTATTTCATACATAGGAAGGGAGCGCAACGGAGAATTAGGCCGTAGTATTCAGATTCGCGCCGCGAATGTTCGATGTCGATGCGCTCGCCAGCGCATTATAAGTCGGAGGCGGCGGCGTATTATCCGTCGCCGCCACATCTGTCGTGTCGGAAGCGGAACTGCTGGAAGCCTGATCCTCATTCGAATTCGCCGCAGGAGCAGACGGCTGCGCGGCAGAACTATCCGCCGTCGTATCGGGCGTCGCCACAGGCGCGCTGATCGGCGGTGTATAGTTGGCAAGAGCAGGTGCTGCGACTGTCATATTTAAATTCCCCGCGAGATACGCAAAAACCGCGACCCCGCCGATGATCTATAATTCTTCTGTGTCAAGCTAGTGTATAGCCTTTAGCTTAACAGCCAATGAAGAGACGGCAATAATAATTATAACAATTTGATATTGCTATATAATATGTGAACCGATGCTTGCTCCAAGACTCCCCCGCCCCTCGCGGGCGGGGGTAAGGGGGTGGGGG
>JBAVWC010000473.1:0-5792 GCA_049697595.1 Alphaproteobacteria bacterium | reverse complement strand
CGCGGCGTACCGTCCTTTATGCTTCTGAATCCCGAAGGCAAAGAAATCGTTCGCCTCGAAGGCACAATGGATTTCAACCTGCCTGAGAATATCCAGTGGCTGCGGTCTAATCTAAAATAATTGCCTTGCCCCGGTGCGGGACATCAAGCGGATGCTCCAAGTCTGCGGGGCGCAGAATGCAATTTTGTTGCTTACCCGGCAAAACGCAAGAAATCGCCCTGCGTCAGGAAGACTTATAATATAAGGGAAAAGTTGGAGGCGACGAGGATCGAACATTTGCTAATTTATGCTGTAAATAAATGACAACTTAAACAAAGAAATTTTCTGTTACCCCCAAAGTTACCCCATACTTTTTATGCTTAGAAAAAAGTTTCGAACTGCAGACCGTCAGCGGTGGCAGAAATGTATCACTAATGACGAAAAAAGGAAATGGGAAAACCAGCTTCCCGAATTTGGTGTCTCGCCCACCCCAAAAATTCACGGCTGTCTTTTGCGCGTAGGCTTCCTCGCGGGCAATTCCAACAAAACGGCTGGTGCAACGCCAAGCACGGAGGCGAGTTTTCCTATAATTTCCAGTCCGGGATAGCAGATGCCCTTTTCCAACTTGCTGATATAAGTGCGGTTTATATCAGCATTATAGGCCAAGTCCTCCTGAGAAAGACCTGTTTCATGCCGTAAACGGCGTAAATTAGCTGCAAAAACTTCCCGCAAATCCATGTCATAAGAAAAACCTTTTGTTGCCTATTGACCAACCGCTTTAAAGCAACAAAATATAGCATTACCTTTTTGATTCTGTCGGGGAAAGTCTTATGAACCAGAGGCGAACGCCAGCCATGCGCGCTGCGCTTGATGCTATTGATGCCCATATTGGAAGGCGTTTGCGTTATCAACGCACCCTGACTGGCCTTAGTCAGATGAAATTAGGCAATCAATCTGGCGTTTCGTTCCAGCAAATTCAAAAATACGAGGGCGGCGTCAATGGCATCAGCGCAAGCTCCCTGCTCCTATTCGCCCATATCCTCAATGTACCAGTTAACTGGTTTTATGAAGAAATCACACCGAGTCTCTGGGGTGGTATTTGTTCGCCCCCCTTATCTAAGCAGATGATGGTCTTTTGTACCGGCGAGAAACACTTGATCTGATCCGCACATACTATCAATTGACGAAAGAACATAGACGCAGTTTTGGCGACCTTCTTCGTTCAACTGCCGAAAGAGTTGTCAAAAAATCTTAGAAGGATAGCCGTAGTTATTTTTTTGGCACAAGAGTTTGGTTCTGTAATTGTTTTGGCGTGGTGTAGCTATCGATTGTTCCGACGAAGAAAATAAAAGTAGAATAGAGCGCTAGAATTGATAAAGCCCCGAACACGATTTTTAAGAAACGTTTTATCTGTGAATCTTTCCATATTCGTAAAAATTCTTTCACAAACATAAATGATGCAAGCCCACCAAAGAATGTGGCGATCAGGAGCGAGATATAATAATCAGGCGAGTCTATCAAAGAGGCCAGTGCTGATAATATTAGAAATATAAAGCCTATTATTGTGCGTTTTGACATGGCTCTCTACAGTTGTTGGACGAACTCGATGTCATGTTTGTCACATTGTTGAGCTTGGCCTGTATCTCCACATTACAGGTTAAGCCGCGCCATCTCGCGCACGCACTTTTGCGATATTCAGTTTTTTGAGTTCTGTAGGGGTAAGTCGAGATTTAATGCGTTCATATAATTCATATGCTTCTCGATATCTTCCTTGGCGAAATGCTTCCTCCGCTTTCGGCTTCAGTTGTCTTTCGAGAACCTCAAGTGCATATTTCTCGGCCCATAAATGGCGTTGACTTTCGAGGGTGACAAAGAACTTTGGGTCATCTCGCAGTGCATTAGCTGCATAGAGCTGAACTTCTTTTGCAAGAATGTCCAAACCTTCATTTAAGGCGCTCTGTGCAGTCGCGGCGTAGTTTTTATATTGTTCTGCTGCCTTAGGATCAGTTGCTCGGATGAGTTCTCCTAAAGAGTATCTAACTCCATTTCGAGTAACTCCAAAACCAAGTTCGTATGAACTGCGTCCATGGTACACATCAATCTCTAGATCATTTTTACGATACCTGACAATAGTCGGCGATGATTCTATCAATAAAAATCCAAAGTCAGTTAGAAAAGCAGAAAATCTGCGCGCTACCGCATCTGCAAAATTCAGTCGGGTGCGCTCTGGGTCAGGAATACTGCTTAAACTATCTTTGCTTGTCATTCGGGGGGGATCCAATAGTTTGTTTGCGGATTAAATGTCCACCCATGACTTTCAAGAAGGTTGCGCTCAGCATTTAAGAACTGACCTGCTGCATCGCCGGGTGAAGCATCGCGTATTGGCAGACTATATGACATCTCTTGACGTAGCACACTCGAGTTCTGAGTCCAATTAGCTTGTGGGCTTCCTAAATTGGGCAAACGGTCAAGCAAGGATCTTTCCCCTGCTTGTAATATTTTAAGATCTTGCACCCTGCCAATTACGCACTGCCCACCTGCACCCGCCGTTGAGGTACCCCCAGAAGCAGCAGCGGATTCTTCTTGAATAAGTGCTATTGCTTCATCTTCTAAACCACCAATTGCATTATTAATTGGCGATAAAGCCGAATCTATTTCTTCTATAAGTCCGGGAGCGATTTCCTCGACAATCGCAGGCACTTCATCAGCAGGACTTAACCCCCTCCGATCTACGTGCGTTACCGGATTCTGCCCCGCGTACCCAAATGGATTAACCCCCGCCGCTAATCCGAGCGGATCGCTTTCGAGATAGAAACTGCCCGCCGGATTGTAATCTCTGAACCCGTTGTTATTATTTCCTATTAGCGTGGACTTTACCATGACTCTAATCACCAACTGTATTGACAATCAGGATCATGGATAAAGCAAAAACGGTGATGACAATAAGAAGTGCGCCGATCACAGCATCAGGAACAGCGGTGCCTTTAGCTTTCTTAATAAAATAAAAACCAAGTAAAGCGGCACTCAGAACGCCAATTAAAAAACCGTACTGACCGATTGGTCGTAGAAAAGGGCTCGGCCATGTACAGACAGCTAGAGCAACAATAGCTAGGGGCATCCCTATAACTATTGCCGCCAGTTTAATGAATAGGTGCTTCTCATACCCCATATCAATGATCCTATCGGTGATGTCAGGCTAAGGTATCATAGCACGGCGTGTTCTGTCTTGCTCATACAAGTACCATGCATTATAGATAAGATTATTAGCCTCGGTCTTGCAGCTATTTATAATCCAGCCGTTCGCATGATTAAATGCTGGGTTATTTAATACATTGAAGGCTTGTCCAATGTAGGGATCGAGAGGGCTGCCAGCAACCCATTCGGCTCTGCCATTATTTAATGCTTGTTGTGCTGCGTTGTTGTCTAGGGGCTGGTCGATGCTCCAACCAGTGAGGTTTGCATCGTCACCCCAACTGTAAGTATGAGCAATGGAACCATTCGGATTTGTAACAACCACAAACGTGTGGCTAAAATAATCCCATCTGGGGTCAGACGTATTCCACGGCAAAATTGCAAAGTTTCGGTTCACGATATAGGTGTCCAAGCCACTTGGATCAATTGCATTGACCGGATTTGATCCCACATACCTGAACCCATTAACTCCCGCTGCCAAGCCGAGCGGATCGAATTCATTATATACGCCGAGCGCCGAATTGTAGTCGCGCGGGCCGTTATGGAATAGGCCCGATTCTTCATCAGATACCATTCCGGGGAAGCGCAAATCTGTGCTTACGAGCTCTCCACGGTTAGTGGTTGAGATTGCGGGGCTGTCACCGAATGGGGCGTGGAGCCAGCTCCAGACCTGACTGCCAGTATCGTTGGTGATCGTGCGGGATGCGCCGAGCTGGTCGCTTGCGACATAGAAAACATTGTTTTCTGAGTGTCCGAAGGAACCGTCGTACATGAAGGTGCCCGGGTCGTAGGGTTATGGAGGAGGGACTTTGGAAGACTTTTCTATCCCTCGTCTTATAAAAAGAGCGACGAGGATTCCGATAGGAAAGCCAAGCACAAAGACAATGTCCCCACCGTGGATTTGAGTTCCAAACGCTCCCATATGCGCAGCGGTGCCAAAAGAGCCCACAAACCCCGGAAGAGCCACTACCATGCGTTTCCAAAAGGGAGGGGCGTTGCTCTTTTTTTGCCCTTGGCCATCAACGGTTACAGGGTAGAACTTGACCCATAGTACGGCAAATGTGAGAAAGAAAAATAATGAAAATCCCTGCCAAAACGTGCCCATCAATAATAGCCAAGGAAGATCGAATAAGTTTGTCATTTTGATCCCGAAGAGCCTACGGAGCCCCAACCAAATCCACCTTGGTTAGGGGAAATCTGTGTCTGCATACCAAAAGAATATGCTCCAGCGTATACTCCGTTCATATAAGTCATACCACTACCTGCAGCAATGGTCGGAATTGCTGAAAACGCTCCAGCCCCCATACCAAGCATGCCTTGCATGCCTACTTCGCCCCAGTTAATTCCTGGGTTGACAAGGCATGCTTGCGAAGATTGCAAATATTGGGTGTACGCTTGCCCGGCCATATCGCCACCAGCTCCCGCAAAACCCCCGATGGCCATACCAGTAAATAATCCGAAGGCATCTGTACCTATGGAAAGAGATCCGAATGCACCAACGCCAGCGCCAACACCTGCGCCGACTGCAATTTTCCAAGCATTATTCCATGACCAGCCAATAGCATTCCCTGTTGTAATACCCCCAGAAACTCCGCCCACGAAGGCCCCAATGCCAACAAGCACTAGAACAGGGTTTTTGCCAGTTGGATCGGAATAACTCAACGGGTTCTGAAGCGCGTATTGGTAGGTATTAATCCCACCTGCAAGCCCGACAGGATCGCTTTCGCCGTACCGCCCCGAGTTAGGGTTATAAGAATCTCTGAACCCATTTTGGAATAACCCAGATTCCTCATCAAATACCATTCCTGCGAAGCGCAAATCTGTGCTTACGAGTTCGCCGCCTCTTGACGTTGAATAGGCCGGTGTATTTCCGAACGGGGCATGCAGCCATTGCCAGACGATGTTTCCGGTTGCGTTTGTGATCGTTCTCGAGGCACCAAGCTGATCGCTTGCGACATAGAACGTATCATTGTTGCGATGGTTTTTGGGGTCTGGGTTATTTCTGTCCTCGCCTTGGGGTTCCATCACGGCAACTGGCAAATCTCCGAGCCAAACTGTTTCCTCGATGGTTCTGCCCTGAGCGTCGTATTCGCCCAGCGCATGTCCGGCGTTGTCATAGACGTACAAAATGGTTCCGGTCGAGATGTGCGGGATGTTGCCGCTCTTTTCGACGCGCTGGCCTATGCCGTTGACGGCGTAGGTGGTCGCTGGGCGTTGGTCGTTGTGAAGGAACGTGCTTTCCATGCGGCCTTTGGCGTCGAAAGTGAAATCGCGGTTGCCGTCGGAGATCATGTTGCCCGATGCGTCGTATGTCAAGTCGGTCGGGCGTTCCGTGTTGACGGTTGTTTGCTGCAAGCGGTTGCTGTTGGCGGCATAGGCATAGGCTGTTCTGGATTGGCCTCTACCCGTGATTATCTGGCTAACACGGTTGCCGTCGGCGTCGTAGGTGTAGGCCGTGGCTTGCTCGGTTCCTTTGGTATAATTGGTCAGGCGGTTGAGGCTGTCATAGGCATAGGCCTCCTCCGGCTGCCCGGTCGTCGTCATGTTCGTGATGCGGCTGGCGGGATCGTATGTGTAACTGATCGTCTGCGTCGCCGGGTCTTGTGCCGTCGCGCCGAGGC
>JBAVWC010000472.1:0-1760 GCA_049697595.1 Alphaproteobacteria bacterium | reverse complement strand
GGTTGGGGTCGGCGATGACGCGCAGGATTTTTACGATCGAGGGCATAGTTTTGGGTTGACTGAGGGCCTGAGGTTCTGATACATATCAACATATCACGATAAGACGATGTGAGAAAGTGAAGTTTGTGGAGCTGGCGGAGTAAGCGTAGCTAACGTGCACCGATTGAGATTCGGGTCATGAACTTATTTGAGAGAAACAGAGGAGAATCTGGATGGCGAGTTCAACAGTAGAAGTGACCGATTTGAAGTACAAAGTGGCCGATATGGCGCTGGCCGACTGGGGGCGCAAGGAGATCACCATCGCCGAGCAGGAGATGCCGGGGCTGATGTCGATCCGCAACAAGTACGCGCCGCATAAGCCGCTGGCCGGGGTGCGGATAACCGGCTCGCTGCACATGACCATCCAGACCGCCGTGCTGATTGAAACCCTCGTCAGCCTGGGCGCCGAAGTGCGCTGGGCGAGCTGCAACATCTTCTCTACGCAGGACCACGCGGCAGCGGCGATTGCCGCGAGCGGAGTTCCTGTATTTGCCTGGAAGGGCGAGACGCTGGAAGAGTACTGGGAGTGCACCTATCGCGCGTTGTGCCACAAGGGCGGCAAGGGCCCGCAGCTGATCGTGGACGATGGCGGCGACGCCACGCTGCTCATCCACAAAGGCGTGGAGCTGGAAGACGGCGACAAGTGGGTCGACTCAGCCAGCGGCAGCCACGAAGAGCAGGTGATCAAGGACCTGCTGAAGAAGGTCTACGCCGAAGACAAGCAGCACTGGCACAACGTGGCCAAGGAGTGGCGCGGCGTCTCCGAGGAGACCACCACCGGCGTGCACCGGCTCTACAAAATGATGGAGCAGGGCAAGCTGCTGGTTCCCGCCGTCAATGTGAATGACTCGGTGACCAAGAGCAAGTTCGACAATCTCTACGGTTGCCGCGAATCGCTGGCCGACGGCATCAAGCGCGCCACGGATGTGATGGTGGCCGGCAAGGTCGCCGTGATCTGCGGTTACGGTGACGTGGGCAAGGGCTCGGCGCACTCGTTGCGCGGCATGGGCGCCCGCGTCATCGTCACGGAGATCGACCCCATCAACGCCCTGCAGGCGGCGATGGAAGGCTTTGAAGTCACCACCGTCGAAGACACCTTGGGCCGCGGCGACATTTACGTCACCTGCACCGGCAACACCGACATCATCACCTTCGACCACATGCAGAAGATGAAGGACCAGGCCATCGTCTGCAACATCGGCCACTTCGACAACGAGATCCAGATGGACCGGCTGAACGAGGCCAAGGGCGTGACCAGGCTCAACATCAAGCCGCAGGTGGACAAGTACACCTTCCCCACCGGCAACAGCATCTTCATCCTGGCCGAAGGCCGCCTGGTGAACCTGGGCTGCGCCACCGGCCATCCGAGCTTCGTGATGTCCAACAGCTTCGCCAACCAGACCTTGGCGCAGCTCGATTTGTGGAAGAACCGCGACAGCTACAAGGTGGGTGTCTACACGCTATCCAAGAAGCTGGACGAGGAAGTGGCCCGCCTGCATCTTGAAAAGATCGGCGTCAAGCTGACCACGCTGACGCCCAAGCAGGCCGATTATCTCGGCGTGCCGGTGGAAGGGCCGTTCAAGGCGGACCACTACCGGTACTAAGGGCAGTTCACAGTTCGTAGTTCACAGTTGTCAGTTGTCAGTTGTCAGTTGTCAGTTGTCCATCAACAGCTGGGTGCCCCATCCTTTTCGCCGGCTCTTTGGCGAAAAGGATGGGAG
>JBAVWC010000471.1:0-19804 GCA_049697595.1 Alphaproteobacteria bacterium | reverse complement strand
CCTGAACCCTAAACCCCCTTTTTTCAATGACAAAAACCCCTAATATCCGCGTTACCGATGCCGAGGCTTTGGCCTTCCACGCTCAAGGGCGTCCGGGAAAGTTACAGATTTCCGCGACCAAGCCGCTGGTAACGCAGCGTGATTTGTCGCTGGCCTATTCGCCGGGGGTGGCAGCCCCCTGCCTTGAAATCGAAAAAGACCCCAATACGGCCTATGACTATACCGCGCGCGGCAATCTGGTCGCCGTGATCTCGAACGGGACGGCGGTGCTGGGGCTCGGCGATCTTGGCGCTTTGGCGTCTAAGCCGGTGATGGAAGGCAAGGCGGTTTTGTTCAAACGCTTTGCCGATGTGGACGGTATTGATCTGGAAGTCGATACCAAAAACGTCGATGAATTTATCAATTGCGTGCGTTTCCTCGGCCCGTCTTTCGGCGGCATCAATCTTGAAGACATCAAAGCGCCGGATTGTTTCATTATCGAACAAAGACTGCGCGAACTAATGGACATTCCCGTGTTCCATGACGACCAGCACGGCACCGCGATTATCGCCGCGGCTGGGTTGATCAATGCGCTCGATCTGACGGGCCGCAATATCAAGAATGTCAAAATGGTCGTCAACGGGGCGGGGGCTTCGGCAATCGCCTGCGTCGAATTGTTCAAAACGCTTGGCGTGCCGCATAGCAACGTCATCATGTGCGATACCAAAGGCACGATCTATAAGGGCCGCACCGAAGGCATGAACCAGTGGAAATCCGCCCACGCTGTTGAAACCAAAACCCGCACTTTGACCGAAGCTCTTGTCGGCGCCGATGTTTTTGTCGGTCTGTCGGCCAAAGGCGCTGTCAACGGCGCAATGATTAAGGCAATGGGCAAAAAGCCGATCATTTTCGCAATGGCCAATCCCGATCCTGAAATCACGCCCGAAGAAGTCCGGGCCGTGCGTCAGGATGCGATTATCGCGACAGGGCGTTCCGATTACCCTAATCAGGTCAATAACGTCCTTGGCTTTCCTTACATCTTCCGTGGCGCGCTCGATGTTCGCGCTTCGACGATCAATGATGAAATGAAACTCGCCGCCGCGCGCGCTTTGGCTGAACTTGCCCGCGAAGACGTTCCCGATGAAGTGGATGCGGCCTATGGCGGTCAACGCCTGCGCTATGGCCCCGAATATATCATCCCCGTTCCGTTCGATCCGCGCCTGATCGTGCGTATTCCGGTCGCTGTAGCAGAGGCCGCGATGAAAACCGGCGTTGCGCGCAAACCGATTGCCGATATGGATGCCTATCGCCGCATCCTGCGCGCCCGCCTCGATCCGACTTCGGACAGCCTCGAGCGGATATTTGAAGCGGTCAAGCACAACCCCCGCCGCATCGTCTTTGCCGAAGGCGAGGACGAGCGCATCATCCGCGCCGCTTTGCAATTCAAGGCGTCCGGCTATGGCACCCCGGTTCTTATCGGGCGCGAGGAATATATCCGCGCTCACCTTGCCGACATGAATTTGTCCGAAGACACGGACATTGAAATCCACAATGCGCGTTTGTCGAAGCATAACGAAAAATACACGGCATACTTATACGAACGGCTGCAACGTAACGGCTATATCCTGCGCGATTGTCAGCGTCTGGTGAACCAGAACCGCAACGCTTTCGCCGCGACAATGGTCGCAACCGGCGATGCCGATGCAATGGTTACCGGCCTGACGCGCAGCTTTATCGTCAATTACGATGATATCCGCCGCGTGATCGATACCGAAGGGCCTTCGGGCGCGTTCGGCCTGTCGATTGCGATTGCGCCGGAACGAACGGTGTTTCTTGCCGATACTGCGGTGCATATCGAGCCCTCGCCCGACCGCCTTGCCGAAATTGCGATCTGCGCGGCGGAATGGGCGCGCCGTATGGGCCACGTGCCGCGCGTCGCCTTGTTGTCTTTCGCCAATTTCGGTCAGCCGCAACGTTCGCATGCCGAACATGTGCGCCGCGCCGTCGAAATCCTCGATAAAAAGCGGGTGAATTTCGAATATGACGGCGAAATGTCCGCCGATGTCGCGCTCGACTACGATTTGATGAAGCGCCTCTATCCCTTCTGCCGTTTGACCGGAGCCGCCAACGTTCTCGTCATGCCTAATTTGCAGGCGGCGAATATAGCGGCTAAGCTTTTGCAGAATATCGGCGGAGTCACAATGCTGGGGCCCATCATGAACGGATTCTCGAAACCCGTTCAAATCCTGCGTTTGGGCGCGACCGTTTCCGATATCGTTACAACTGCGGTGCTTGCCGCCTATCAAACGGTTTCATAATGCAGAAGCCCCTTATCCTGATTGGCACCCCCTGTTATGGCGGCCTTGTTATGCAGGGATATATGGAGTCCGTTATTCAGTTGATGGGCTACGCCTCGCGCAATGATTTCGATGTACGGCTGGCGTTGCTTGGCGGCGACTCGCTTATTACGCGCAGCCGCAACAAACTGGTCGCCAATTTCCTCGATATGCAGGACGCGACGCATTTGATGTTTATCGACGCGGATATTTCTTTTCATCCCGAAGATGTTCATCGCATGCTGAAATTCGACCACGATGTCGTGGCCGGCATGTATCCGATCAAGAATTTCGATTGGAACCGGTTTAAGGAAAAATCTGACCCCGACATGCCTATCGACAAACTCGCCGAAGCGGGGTTGCATTTCGTCGGCATGCCTTGTCCTGAAAAAGACCGCGAGCATCGCGGCGAATTCATCACGGGTATCTATGCCGGAACCGGCTTTATGCTCATTCGCCGTTCCTGCTTCGACCGCATGATTCTGGCCTATCCCAATACCAAATATAACGTCGCGCATACATACCCGATTGTGAAAGAGCGCAGCCCGAACCAATATGCCCTTTTCGATTGCATCATCGAACCCGGCACATCGATTTATCTCAGCGAAGATTTCACTTTCTGCCGCCGTTGGCGCGACATTGGCGGCAAAATATGGCTCGACCCGAAAAGCCGCCTCAGCCATTACGGCACTTATCGCTTTCAGGGATCGCCGGATGAAACACTCTAAGTGAGTGCGATCGTATTTTTTTGAGGGAAGCCTCTTTCTTTTTGCCCGAAGTCAAATGGGCGGGTGCGAAACCGACGTATCACAGGATCGTCGGAGAGCCCCGATCCACAAGACAAGGGAGAAAACCCATGAAAGTCCGGTTTGCGACTATAGCCATGCTGGGATTGCTCGGCATCATGACCGCGCCCGCCCACGCCACGAACAGCAATGTAGAAAACGCGCTCGCGGGTCGGGCCGATCTTTCCATGTTTCATCAGGCATTGATCAACACCGGCGTTGCCAATGAACTGCAAGAAAATATGGAATACACGATCTTTGCGCCGACCGACGCGGCCTTCTCCCAAATTTCACCCAGTGTTTATCCGTGTTTCTATTCCGTCCAGTGCCGCGCGCAAGTCGCCGCCGTCCTGCGCAACCATATCGTGCCCAGGAATGAGAGCGTCTATCTCTTCTCCAAATGGGGTGGCGGCATCCCCACCCTCGGCAACCGCACGCTCTATGTCGAAGAGCCCTATAAAGACCAATATACGGTCGAAGGTCGCACCGTTCTCGATCAAATGGCGGGCAGTGAATCCTTGCGCATGGAAGGCGAACGAGTCAGCCTTTACCGCATCGACGGCGTCATTATCGACGATAACGAACTGGCCCAGTTCCGCAACCCACACGTTGCCAACGGCGCTGTCGTGAGAAGAACGGTTACCACGACCTATATGCAGACTCCTCCTACTTACGGCGGATATGTCGTGCCGGGAGGCGGCTATCCCGCAGATGGCTCCGTCTATGTAATCCCCAATGATTCCGCTGGGCCAGTAGTCATAACAACAACTCATGGCGGGGAATGAGACTGTGTAGCGGTTATGTTGTTTGGAATAACCGCTGTCCGATAAATTCTCCGTCACGCGCCCCGCCTGGACAAGCGAACAACCCGCCGCCGATATGGGTGACGAACTGGTTCATCATGTCGAATTTCGACATCTTGTCGAAAATCTTGATGAAGCCGGTACGCGGATCTCGCTGATAGCACATGAAGAGTAATCCCGCATCATATTCCATGCCTTGTTTCCACGGCGGCCAGCGTTCGGCGGTAAAGCTGACGCCTTCGTTATAGGAATAAGAGCGTCGCAGAATTTGCGCGCCGTCATTTGTCTCCGCTGTGGCAACGCGAAGATGCGAATTTTCGGCAATGACGAGATTGCCGTCGGCATCGACCGCGTTCAGATCGGCTTTGTCGAATTCCTTTTGCTTTCCGATAGGCGCGCCGGAGGCTTTTTGCCGTCCGACCGTTTGTTCCTGAAACGAGGTTTTCATTTTGTCCCAATGTTCCAGCGCGATGCGGGCGCGACGCGCGACGACATAGCTACCGCCCTGCATCCAATCGGGAGCCTCGCTGCCCGCCCAAATAAACTTGTCCATTAAAGCGGTATTCGTGGCGTCTGGATTTCCCGTTCCGTCCTTAAAACCCATAAGATTTCGCGCCGTGCCGCCGCCAGCTTGATTGGCGATGAAGCCGACTTGAGTCCAGCGGATTTGCGCGATGCTGTCGGCCAAGCGCACGAGTTGACGAATGGCGTGGAAGGCGACTTGCGGGTCGTCGGCGCAAGCCTGTATCGATAAATCGCCGCCTGTGCGTTCGGGCACCAATTGATCGCCGCTGAAAGCGGGCATATCGACCAAGGCTGCCGGGCGTTTTGCGACGAGGCCGTATCTGTCCTTGCCGTCTTTTGTGAAGAGGCCGGGGCCGAAACCAAAAGTGATCGTCAGGCGCGAGGGCGGCAAGCCTTGCACATCTCCGCTGTCGGGGGAACCGTCGGCAACATCTTCTCCTGCTTCCAGCCCTTGCGACATTCTTGCTGCCGCATTTGTCCATTTCTGCAACAGCTTGATAACCTCGTCGCGCTTGTCGGTGACGAGATCGAAGGCCGCGAAATAAGTATGGTTTTGCGCGGGCGTGATAATGCCGGACTGATGCGCGCCCCAGAAGGGTTCGCTTGCCGCGCTGCCACTCAGGCCGTTACTGCCGAGTTTGCCGTTATCGACAAGACCGCGCGCGCCGAAGCCTGCGCCTACTGCGGCGACAGCGCCAGCTATGCCAAGAAACCCACGACGGGAGAAATTAAAAGGACAACCACTCATTGCGCCACCATTAATGTGTTCATGTCATCTTCGACGTAATAAAAACCTTTGCCGTCCGGAGTCATCGCGATGCCGAACAGATCGCCGTTGCCGGGTGGGGATTGCGCCTGATCGTTGTCGATCCATTGGGCGTAAAGCGTCTTGCCTGCTGCAGGATCGATTTCGATCAGCTGACCGTTCAGGGCATTGGTAACGAGCAAATGACCTTGCGAAGTCAGCACCATCGCCAAAGGCCGTTTCAACAAACCGCCTTTGACGATTTCGCGTCCGGTTCCTGCGCTGTCTTTACGCGTCGGCGCATCGTCAATCGCAACCACGCGGTTATTGACGGCGTCCGACACATAAAGCGTTTTGTTGTCTTGCGCGAGCGCCAGACCTGTGGGGCCTACCAAAAAGGCGTCCTTATCCGAACGCGCGCTTAACCCTTCAGCAATCACCGTTTGGCTTGTGACGACAGGAGGCTTGCCTGCGGGAATCGAGAGTTCAATGCGCAGGATGTTCGCCGTGTTGAAGATCTTAAAGATTCCGGTATTTGGGTCTATGACCTCAGGGCCGGGAATATCAAATCCGGCATTGCTTAGAAACAAAGTCGCCGTCGCGCCCTTGTCGATCACCGCCATATTGCCCCACGGATCGTTGATATGGGGCCCGGAAATAGCGTTGACGAATTTTCCGTTGTTATCCACCACGATTAAGCAACCGGGGCCTTTGGTTTTGGTTGTGCCGTCGGTGCTGGGCGCGCTGCCGATGATGATCCACCCGCTTTGCAGCATCGTCATCGCCGTTGTCAGCCCGACTCCGCCGGGGCATTGCGGAAGTTTCTTGGGCAGTTTGGCGAACAAAGACATTTGCTTTGTCTCGGGGTTGTAATCGACAATCGTCGTGCCGGTGCCTTGCAAATTCGAGACGTCGTTGAAATTATCGACCAGTACATCGCCTTTGTGAATCGTGCCTGCAGAAACAGGGGCGACGACGATTGCATAAGGATTCAAATCCCCATTCGCAATGGAGGTCGAAGCCAGCGTTGTGTGTTTGTGGATATTTTCAAGCATTCCCTTGGGATCGTCGGCTTTGGCGATAGTCGTTGCGGCAAAGGTGATTATGAAAGCCAAAAGCGAAGCGCGTGTCGTGAGGCGTAACATAAGGTTGTCTCCTTAAAATGAAATATTGGTGCGCAGGCCGATGATCGCTTCGTTCTTGATCCTCTGGCCGCTATCGTCCACGGCGCCTGCGCCGGGATTGAACACATATTGAATATCAGGTTGCACCTGCCACCACGGCAACACTTGATATTGATAAGTCGCTTCAACAAAAGTTTCGCTGCTGCGGATCGGCGTATAGGTGCCGGGATTATAAGAAGCGGTGTCTTGATCGAACCCGACGGCGCGATTGCTGACATCGGCATAGCCGACTCCGATGCCGAGAGTATCGCTGTCGCGCAAGGGGATAGGTTCATGCAAAGTGAATCCGGCATTCATGCTGAAATCGATCAGGTTGCGATCAGTTTCTGGTGTTCCCATCACCCGGGTAAAGAAATTTAGCGTACGATCTTCCAGATTTTCCGAAGCCCACAGCATTTGATCCGCCACGGCATAGATGCCGTAATCGCCGTGATGCATCGCTGGATTGCCGTTGCTGGCGGGATTGGCGAGGGATAATCCATCGGTGCCATATTCCTGATCGGCGAAATTTTCGCTGTCGTACCAAACGCCGAATTTATAGGTGCCGGATAATTCGCCCGATGAATCTGCGCTGACCATTCCTCCCAAAGAAGGATAGGCATATTGCACTTCCGCAATCGCCAGAACGCCGCCGTCGAGAGGGAAACCTGTGCCGGAGTCGTTGACGTCGGATTTGTTGGCCGGACTGCCGTTGAAAACGCCGCCCAAAATGGTGATTGAATCGTTAGGTTTGCCCCGCGCCCTTACGCCAAGCGCCGACAAAGGATAGGCAGGGCCGCCGTTTGGCATATCGGCACTTGGCAACATCGGCCAGCCCATCATCGTGTTCATGAAATAATTGGAGTTTGAACTGACCATAAATTCCTGATCGAGGCTCTGCTGGCCGAGTTTTATATCCAGCCTGTCTTCGTCGAGGAATTTTTGCTGATACCAGAGTTCCCATAGCCGCGTAGCGCGAGGGCTTTCGATGCCGCTCGAGGTTTGCAGCGTATCCAGATTCTTCGCGCTTAGATCGCTTCCGTGAATTTGCAGGGCGCTGGCGTTAAATGTGCCGCCGTACCAGCCGAAGGCGCGTTGCGTATCCATCTGCGCGGCCATTTGAGTCAGCCCGTCGTAATCGAAGCCTTGACGCGATCCGCCTGAAACATTGCCCAGTTCTTCACTGGTTTCCTGCAAATTGAACGACATTCCATATTGGCTAAGCCAAGGCCGCAGCCCCCACATGCCGCCCAACATTGTTTGGCTGCGCTGGATGCCGTCCAGAAAACCGAAGGCTCCGTTGTTGGCCGGTTGATCCTGATCGATAGAATCCGGATCGACTTTCATCACGATTGGGGGCGCAGAGGCCAAGGCCGTGTTTGCAGAAAATGCAAAAAGACAAAGCACGCCTGCGCACACATATGTGTTTAGGGACGGACACGGGTATGCAGAAACCATTCGGATGCCTGACAAAGAGCGATATAAACAAAAGCGGCCACATTAATAATAATAATCATTATTAATTGCAAGTCCGATTCTTGTAAATCTTTAGAAGCGATCCAAAACCCTTGAAAACAAGGAAAATGCGCAGAAGGCGTTTGAGGATTTCAATTTTTGATTATTACGTTGTGGCCGAAGGAATAAATTGCTTTGTAAACCCTTCGATACCCCCAAAGTTACCCTAAAAGAACAACGCCGTGGCGGTTCGATCCCGAAAAGTGACTGTACTTTAGATATATTGTTACTACAAGTCCTATTTGTTCTGGGGTGCATTTAATCAGTCGCCCCTAAAAACCTTGTTGCCAGCAGCAGGATTATTTAGACATTTAAACGCCGTCTTTGCCACATCATCGGTATGAATGGAATGGGTTTTGGTGCGCCTCGCGCACGAGTTCGCTGCGCCTCTGGCGTATATATCCATGTTTAGGGTTATGCTCATTCTATGTCATATCATTGCCTTTGTTGTCAGTGGTTACATTATATCCTTTAACACCCCATGCGCCGCCAATGTTGAATCTGAAGTGGGTTGTGCGGAGCATCAAGCCAAAAATGTCTCTATAAGTAATTATCCCGTATACGACTACAGCCTTCTCTTTCCTTTCGAGAGCCATCATATCAGCCTGCGTCAGTGGGTATTTCAAAGCCATAGAGAACATGAGTTCTTCGCCTGTCCCAAGATTATCTTGCGAACCATGGGTATCATTAGGGTCTTGGTTATCAGAATCGTAGGGCAAGTCTTTTGGATTAATAGGCCAATCAACAAGCTTAATATCACTGGTAACATGGACATTTTTGGCGGGAGTTTGTCCGGTGTTTTTCATAGTTATGTGAATGACTACCTTATCTCCAGCCCGTATTTTTTTATGTGGGGTATCGTATTTAACGGGATTACCGAACGGCGGAGCGGCGACAGCGGCGTGTCCCCTAGCAGTGACGTAGGCTCTCAGTTGTCGCTCGGCAGTATTTTTAGCGTTGTCGGCGGAATCTCTGGCAGCTTTAGCAAGGTCTTGGGTCGCTATAGTAGCCAGCTTCATTTCGTCAACTGTGCCGCGCATGAATCCGGCTTGATAGAAAAATGCTCCGAGTTGAAGGAGAAAAATAAAGGATTGGGCAATACCGATAACGATCAGAATGATATCGATCTGCCGCTTTTCTTGCCTATCTTTTTCTTCTTGGGCGGCGGTATTCTTGTCTTTTTCGGTGGACACAATATCTATCGCAAACGGATTACTTTTGGTTCCGTAATAGTAGGAACAGGTCTCGCCCTTATGTGTGGGAGTTGGGCAATAATTTTGTTCTGCTTCTGATTTCGGAATCCACAGCATCGCCAAAAAGACAGCGAGAATTATCCTTCGTCTAATCTTACCGTGTGGCATCCTATAGCCGTCAGACATTGCAGAAAAAAGACAGCGGTGAAGCTACCACGGGCAATCTTATTGGCAATGTTTCGTTCACTTTCTTCGATGCCTAGGGCTGTTAGTTTCCTTTTCAATATCTCGAAGTTGTCCGATGAGGTCGGCGTATTTTTTGGTTAATGCCGAAAGAGCGTGTTCTTCTGCCATACTGAATAATATGGACACTGGAGTCCTGAAAATATAGAATCCGTTAGGTGTGAGTGCTACATAATGCCGGATATACCCTCAATTGATAAGTCGCAATAATGAGTTATCAATCTGCCGATTAGGACCCTTAGTCGCAGCCACTTGGGGGTTGGCGGGTTTAAACTCAGAAAATATGGTGATATTCGACGGCAATGTGATAAAATGAGCAAATTTCGACGACAATTAATGGATTTCGACAGAAAACTGTGATAGTGTAATTTTCGACGTATCACGTACATGTGGTGCTATTTGCGACATTCATAGCAGATTTTCGACATATGATCGTCTCTTCGTCTTCTATCGCCGTCTTTCAGGACAGCACCATCCCCGTCGGCACAAAGCTGGCCGGATGGGCGGCGCTCGTTCAGGCGCTTGGCATTCCGGCACCCGTTCACAGGCCGCATTGCGTTTCTGAACAGCATGTGAGCGGCAGTCACCGAATCCACGACGAATGGACCGTTTTCGATAAGCGTTATTGGCCCGGAGATACTTTTGCCGACCATTTGAGCTTTGCGTTGCGTCATGAATATCTCGATCTTCTGGTCTTGAAGCGGATATTCGATGTTGTGCCCGCATCAGAAATTGAAGAGATGATCCGCACTGCGCCAACCGGCGTTCCCGCGCGGCGAGCCTGGTATCTTTATGAAGCCCTGACAGGAAGAATTCTCGCGGTAGAGGACGCGCCGAACGCCGCAGCGGTCGATCTTCTCGATCCCAAGCTTTATTTTGTTGGCAAACCGCGGCTTTCCAAACGGCATCGTGTGCGCGACAATCTGCTTGGCAACCACCGCTTCTGCCCGATCATCCGGCGAACCAGGATTTTGGAAGATGCCTTGCGTCTCGATCTCGCGGCCAAGGCGCGGGCGACGGTTGGTCGCACTGGCGCTCATTTGGTCGCGCGCGCCGCCCGCTTCATGCTTTTGGCGGACAGTCGCGCCAGCTTCGAAATTGAGGGCGAGCGCCCTCCGCGGAACCGCCTTGAGCGATGGGGCAACGCCGTTCTCCAAGCGGGAAAGAACCGCCTTGCTCTCGAAGAGATCATCCGCCTCCACAGTATTCTGATCGAAGACACAAGGTTCGTGCGCCTTGGCTTGCGGCGCGAAGGCGTGTTTCTGGGCGCACGAGATCATCAGGGCGATCCGCTTCCGGAATTTATCGGCGCCCGGCCTGTGGATTTACCCGCTCTCATGTCCGGCTTGCTGGAGGCCAATGGCCGTATGCTGGGCGACGGGATTGATCCGGTGTTGCAAGCGGCTGCTACCGCCTTTGGCTTTGTCTATGTGCATCCGCTTGAAGATGGTAATGGACGCTTGCACCGGTGCCTTGTTCATCACGTTCTCGCTGAACGCAAATTCACGCCACCGGCAATGGTGTTTCCGGTTTCATCCGTTATGCTTGATCGCATCGACGATTATCGCTTGACGCTGCAAAATCATTCCGGTCGCCTGATGCCGTTCATCGAGTGGCGGGCGACGCTTGATCGCAATGTCGAAGTTCTCAATGATACCGCCGATCTTTATCGCTATTTCGATTGTACGGAGGCAGCGGAGTTTCTTTATGGATGCGTCAAGCGTACGGTCGAATATGATTTGCCTAACGAGATCGACTTTCTGCGACGGCATGACGAAGCGGTTAGCCGCATTATGGGCGCGGTCGAAATGCCCGACCGACTCGCGGAAAATCTGGTCTTTTTTATTCGCCAGAACCAAGGAACCTTGCCGAAAAAGCGCCGCACCGGAGACTATAAGGAACTGCGTGATGACGAAGTAATTTTGCTCGAAGGTATTGTTCGTGATGCCTTCGATGGTTTTGAGGGAGACGCGGATCAAGCAGCAAGCGATGATTGAGCGCCGGCTAAGGTGGCGATCATCGCTTGCATAACAAAGCCTGGTTGTTTTATAACGGCTCTGCCCGATACCGGATACCGTCGCTTACAATGTCATCTTCAACGGCGGCGGCGTCGACCTTTCCACCGGCGCGCCGGTTCAAGTCATCAGCGGCACCGGCACAACACCCGCCATCGGCACTTCCTTCCCAATCGAATTAACAATCGGCAACCTCTCCGGCAGCGAGACGGCGGGAACCTATTCCGATGTCATCAATGTCGAGGTCACGGCGAACTGAATTAATTTCAACTTATCATCGCTATGATCTCTTCGCCCAACACCGCATTTCCGGTCTTTAATTCCTGAATTATCATCCGTTCACAATTGGCGATTAATTTAAGCCGCGGCTTTCTCCAGCCCTGTTTCGATAACATAACCGGCGGTTTTCCAAGCCTCGATACCGCCGAGCAGGGGGCGAACTCTTCTGAACCCGGATTTTTTAAGATCCCGTGCAACCAGCGCAGCCGAAACCTCATTGGGGCAAGAGCAATAAACAATAATTTCCCGATCGGGAGAAAGTTGTTCCGCGAGAGGTTGCAGTTTGACTTCATCGGCAAGAAGGGAGCCGGGAATAGTTCCCTGTAAGGCACGCGCTTCCGGCGCGCGGGCATCAAGGATCGTTGGCGTTTGTCCGCCGTCGATAAGGTTGCGCAATTCTTTCACTGTAATTCTGTCCATGCGTAACTGACGGATAAGCTTATGCCTCTGCCACCATTTGCCAAGAAGATACATGCCTAAAAGCAAACTGATAATTACCAATCCCCATTGGCCCCACCGGGAAAGGGCCGCCAGAGCATCGTCTATCGCGCTATGAAAAATGACGCCGAGCAAGAGCCCACCACCCACATAAATGACCGACCCCAGCATGTCGAGTATAAGAAAGGCGCGCAACGACATTTTGGTAGCGCCAGCCAGAACCACAGCCATTGTCGATATGCCGGGAAAGAATTTTGTCAGAGGAAGCGCTGCTATGCCAAGGCGGGCGAACATTGTCCCGGTGTTTCGAACGCATGAATCCGGCGACAGGGAAATTTTGCACAAGAGGCCGACGATTTTTAGCCCGTGCCGTCGTCCAGCCCAATACAAAGCAATGTCCGCGATAAAGCTCCCCATAACGCCAACGGCCAATATTTGTAGAAGCTGCCCGTAGGCAGGCAATGTGGCCACCGTTGCCGCCGAAACCATAAGAACAGGATATGACGGTATCGGCAGGCCGATATTGTCGATCAACGTGCTGACAAAAACCGCTATCAGCCCATAGCGTTGAATAAGATCGAGGAGTAGATGCATAGTGAAATTCCAATTTGAATCGCGTTTCGTACCAATAACCGTAAAATCCAAAAAACCCAACCTGCTCCGGGTCATTCACATACCCGGAGCAGTTTTTCGGATTATGTCATCGCCTGTATGGGAAGGATATGATTCGTGGTGTTAGAAAGCACCCTATCTATATTGGTGTCTCCCTCACAACCGCAATCACCCAGATCGTAAGTCGCATACGAATAACTTTCGGAGGCAACAAACATAGCCCATTCAAGGCAATTCTGATCGTTCATCACATCCCCCTTATCTCAAGCCACCAGAAACGCGAATGCTTTCGCCGGTGATCCAGCGCGCATCGCCAGAAGCCAGAAACACAACGGCCTGCGCGATATCGTCCGGCGTGCCCGTGCGGCCCAGCGGCGTGGTGCTTATCGTATGCTTTTCCATATCGCTGCCGATAATCTGGCTCGTTTCCGTGCCTTCCGTTTTCGTCAGCCCGGGGTTGATGGAATTGACGCGAATATTCTTTGGCCCCAACTCGGCTGCCAGAACACGCGTAATGGAATCCACTGCGGCCTTCGTCGAGGAATAAACAGCCGATCCCGGCAGCGCATTCGAACTGACAACCGAGCTGATATTAATCACGCTGCCACCATCTTTGCCGAAATGCTTAACGGCCTGTTGTGTGGCGAGAAGTGTGCCCAGAACATTGATGTTATACTGGCGATGAAACTCGTCTTCGGTGATTTCTTCCAGAGGCTGAAACAAATAAACACCCGCGTTGTTGACGAGCACATCAAGATTGCCGAACGCTTTCCTGCTTTCATCGAACAGGTGTTTGACATCGGCGGCCTTCGACGTATCGGCATGAACCGCAATGGCCTTGCCGCCTTTGCTCGTGATTTCCTTGACGACTTTCTCGGCACCCTCCTTGCTGCTGGCGTAATTGACGACGACGGAAGCACCCGCGGCAGCCAGAGCCTTGGCGATGCCAGCGCCGATTCCCTTGGAAGCGCCGGTGACGATAGCGGTTTTACCTTTTAGATTTGACATGATTCTTATCCTTTTCCAGAATTTCACGGGCCGGGATGGCCCGCGTTCATTGGTTTCTCCATTGTTCTATAGTTCACTATTCACGAACTATATAGTTCACGATATATGAACTATTGAACTCTTGTCAAGTCTGTGGTATAAAATAAATATGAAACCGCTTTATCATCCGTCCGCAACCGACATTACAGTGGAGGGGGTGCTCTACGCACTCTCCGATCCGGTGCGCGTGCGCATCTACGCCGATATCGCCAAATCGGAATGCCCAAAAATCTGCTCGGCATTTCTGGGTATGGGCGAGGGGTCAATTCCGAAATCGACACTGTCGCAGCATTTCAAAATCTTGCGCGAAGCCGGGCTGATCCGCAGCGAACGCAAAGGCGTCGAGCTACATAATGTGACGCGCTGCAATGAGCTGAAGGAACGTTTCGGCCCCCTTGTCGCGAATATTATCGAAGCCTACGGCCAGCAGCAGAAGAAAAACAAATCGCGGAAGAGGGTCGACTAACCAATTCAAATTATCCTTCATTGATTGAATTTCCACAAATCTGAACGGCAGAACCAATTGCTTCATCATATCTTGGTGTGGGGCTGGGAACAACGGCCTTCGTCTCTTTCATCGCCACGCAAACCAACAAAAAATTTTCCGCAACTCAGTTCGCGCTTGTCTCAAGCATCTTCGCCCTCCAACACCCAATCTAAGGGAGCCGATTACGATTTCACATGACACCCAAAACCTTAACTTCAGTCTGAACCACGGACGGGCGCATCAACCAGCAGAAATCCATGTCGAGGGGATACAACCCAATGAATCCTGTAATCCGCTTTCCCATTGCGCCTGCATCAGATTGCCGATTTTAACAAATTCAGGATGCTCATCCGCATACTGGCGCATCTCGGCGGCAGCTTCCGCAACGGCATCGGCAACCTTCTCGAAGAGGGGCTTCGCCTCGGCTTCGCCCAATTTGCAACGTTGCTTGGCCAGGGTAAGCAGTTTTTTCGGTGTCGGCCAACGGGTGCTGCCGTCGCATTGCAAGGCCATGGCGTCCTTGGGCAGGTAAACGGTCGTTGTGACGATATCATAGACAGGAGCCATTTGAGCGGCTCCATTCACATCATCATAAACCAACGCAAAATTCTTTAAGTGGGCATCGCCATTGCGGATGGCGCAGTTCAGCAAGAACAGCGTAAAGAGTTTTTTCAACTCGTCGGCCTTGTTGGCGTCGGGAAGGAATTCTGACATTCGTTTGAACAGGGCGGTTTCATAGCTGCCCTTGTATTTGTTTTCTGTCGGGTAGCCATTCAGGACGCAGAAATCCTCCATACCGCAATAGGAGCCGTCGGCGCGAAGATCGAAGCGGTCGATAACGAGAGATGCTCCGTCATTCGACAATCTGTGACGCGGCACGTCGAGTCCGCATCTTTCCGCCGCACGAAGGCAAAAGAACTCGTTCGCGGCAAGTTGGTCGTATTCGCCCGCATTCCAAAACTTGACGATATGGGTTGCGCCCTTGATGCTTTGCGACTTCCTCTCGGCGGTGTTTTGCAGGATGGCGACATCATCCGCATCACGGATCATGACCTTTGGCTGCACGCCGCTGATTCCGCTGTATTGGGCGAACTTCTGCACCAAGTATGCGAACAGATCGCCCTCACGGCGAGCTGCAAGGATTTCATCCACGGACTGAAACGGAACCTCTTCATCTAAAGTAGCGTCTCGCGCGGTATAGCGAAGCCGTCCAATCTGGGAACGGCCTACAATGGCCAAGAGGTCAAGATTGCTGAACGTGCCCACGGCTTTGGCGAAGTCCAGTCTGAGCCTCTCGCGCAAAGCCCCTTCGGGCAGGTTCATCTCAAAGATAGGGTGGATGCCCAAGGGTTGATCCCACGACGCAAGACGAACCGGCATGGACATGGAGACGGCACGCCCGTCATCAATTCCCTGATCATAGACAAAAGTGCTGCCGCGCGGCCCGTGGCGGTCTAAGACTCCGGCATTCCGTCCATCGCTCCACACGCGGATCATGGGTTATCCTCTCTCTGCAAATCTTCAAGCGTCGGTCGCTTTAGATTTGCGGTTGCCATCCGCAAATCCAAACCGACGACAGCGAGAATTTTTGTTAGCTTGACGAAACCCAACTCGTTCAACTTGCCGTTTTCCAGTCCAGCAATCGTCGCGCGACTTACACCGGAGCGCTTGGCAAGTTCAGGCTGTGTCAATTTTGCGGATCGCCGAACCTCAAGAACTTTCTGTCCGATATCATATAAATCCAGCATGACGCCCCCATGTCTCAAACAATGTGAGTATAGGACATACTTTTAAAAACACCTAGTAAAATAGACGTTTTGGCGTTTTTTGGCACATAAATCTAATTTACTAGACGTTTTGGCGTTTGCAAGCCAGAATAAGGTGTTGCCAAGTCTCGGAATGACCAGACGCACTGCTACGGCGATTTCTTCGCACTTAAACATCAAGATTTCCGCCTCGGCCTATGACCTGACCTTCACTCTGCCTATTTGCAAGCGCAATCCCATGGGCATAAAGAAGAATGATTCAGGGGGCTCTGCCGAACCACGGAAAGGCGTCTGTTTCCAACCGCCGGGTGGTTTTGGTCATATTCGACGGCGTCCATATATCTGATCTGCTGACAAGCCATTCTCGCGCCACTGCCTCGAAGGTATTAGATTTACAAAGGGCGGTTTTGGAAACCCATTTGTTATGTAAAATCAACGGTGCTTAATGCCTTTCCTTTCGTTACCGTGCTTTGGTGGTGCTATAACTTGAGATAGTTCACGCTGAAATATTGAAGCATTTTCCCTAAGAATGTTGGGAATATCCTGAGTCCGCCCCAGAATATCGGCGATATGGACCCCATCTTTCAAGGGAACATAAATGACATAGTGTTCTCGCATGAGATATACGGATAGCTCGCTTTCCCCCGTCAAATATGATCGTGCCGCAAATTGCTTGTAGTTATCGGCTATATATTGAAATCCTTTGTCCATATCCTGAAAGTATTTTTTGGTCGTGGTGTGTCCGAAGTGTTCTATCGACCACTTCTTGTGGCCGCGTAAATGACCAATCGCGGTCGGCGATAGGAAATAATTGCGGGGCAAGAACTCTACTCCTCGTTAAAAATATCCATAGCGGTCTTTTTAACGGACTTGCCCTGCCTTATCTCGCGCAAACCATCAACAATGCTGCCAACTACTCTTTGGGAGCGATCTTTGCGTATCAGGTCACGGATAAATTCGCTTGGTGTAGCGTAAACATCGTTGTCACTGGCACGCTCGTCAACATAGCGGCGTAGTTCGGTGGTCAACTGGATGTTCAGGCTATTGCTCATGGTGTCCATCCTTTCGGGCAGAGAACTTAGACCAGCACTCTAACACAAAGTGGCAATAAACGTCAATAATCGCCATGACGAGCTCCCGCTCTGTCTCACTAAGGGTGGGGTGTCCTCAGTTTGAACTATTGAGGATTCCTCAATAGTTGCCTTTTCCTCAAGCTCACCATCCACATATATCCCCTTGATATGCTTGTTGATATTGGGGATTGTCGTATTCAGTAAATCAGCCAATTGACGCTGAGTCAGTCAAACCGCACCCCCGTCCAGCCTGACCTCGACGGCGCGCTCTTCTTGCTCATAGATGACGATTTCACTCATTCGATTTCCTTTCTGAGAAAATGGGATATCGCCCACTCTTAATTTTCAAATTCTTTGGTTAAGCGGCGCTGTTCGTCCGAACGCCGACAGTCCGAACGTGCAAGGCTCTTGACTTATTCCTTCTGTATAGTGTATCTTATCGCTATACAATAAAAATGGTGATGAGTGATCGACGGCGTCAAACATAGGGGCTTGCGACGGCTTCACGAGGACGGTAACCGCGCCGGAGTCCGCGCCGATCTTATCGACAAGGTGCAGAAGATTCTTTCGGCTTTGGAAGCGGCAGACCACCCAGAAGAAATGGATTTGCCACAATTCCGGTTTCATAAATTAACCGGAGACCGACGCGGCACTTACTCAGTGACGGTTAGGGCTAACTGGCGCATTACCTTTTGTTTTCGTGAAGGGGGTGCGTGTGACATGGATTTAGAAGATTATCACTAAAAGCACAGGAGCATAACATGAAGAACCCCAACCACCCCGGCGATCTCATTAGAGACAGCCTTGACGAATTAAAGACCACGGTAACAAGTGCGGCGGAAGCCTTGGGAGTAACCCGCGCAACCCTTTCCCGTATCCTGAACCGCAAAGCCAGCGTTTCGCCTGAAATGGCGGTTAGGTTGGAAAAGACGATTGGGAGCACGGCGGGTTTTTGGCTTCGGTTGCAGCTTAATTACGATCTTGCGCGAATACAGGCTCGAGCCGGGAAGATCCACGCACGGAGACTGCATATTCCGACGCAAGCAGCCACACTGTAGAGGGGAGTCATCTTTCCCTGCGCGATTTATCCTTGTGCTGGATGAGAACGTGGCAACGGCGGAAAACATAATCATTTGCCCAGAGTTCCAATGATAGGGGGAGCTGTTTCGACGGGTCATAAGCGAAGCCTTGTAAGCTGCTCGGTGAGGAAGCCAAAACAGAAAGCGTCCGCGCCCGGTTTGCGGATGAAGCTCATTCAGGATTTCCAAAGCTTGGCGCGACAGGGGAACGATGTGCGGCTGTTTCATTTTCATGCGTTCGGCGGGAATGCGCCATTCGGCATTTTTAAGATCGATCTCTTTCCATTCGGCTTGGCGGAGTTCGTCGGGGCGCACGAAAACTAAGGGGGCCAAGCGCAGGGCGGCTCGCGTGATGGCGCTGCCTTGATATCAAGAGTCCGCAGTACGTTCAGGGAACAAGCCTGGCATCCAGTGCGAAGCCAGCGTTGCGGGAAAAGCGAGACGCAGGGGGGCGCGCGTGCTTTCTGACGTAATTACACCACGTTCGATCAGCGTTGCGACAATGCGGCGGGCGTGGCGCGTTGTCAGGTTAAGAAGTTCGCCTACTTCGCCGCGTGGCAACTCGCCGCGATACAGGACTGCCTCCAGCACCTGTCCTGCTTTTGGGGGCAACGAATTAAGACGTGTTTCTTCTTCCGCCCACATAAGAATACGTGTGCGTAACCGATTTGGCTGAACAAGGCTTTCCATAAAACTGACTTGGTCGAGGCAGGTTGTGAGAAAAAAGCGTGTGAAATCGGCGAGTGCTTCCTCGCTTAAAGTGCCGCGTCCGTCGAGATCGTTACGGCGTGACAAGTCGCAAGTTGCAAGGTGCCCCTTATATGAAGCGACATCGCGGGCCAGTCCGCGCGAGGCCGACCAAAGCCCACCGGTGTCAAGTGCATCAAGCAACATCGCATGAGAAATGAGCCGCGAGACGCGACCATTGCCGTCGAGAAAAGGATGAATCCAAAGCAAGCGATGATGAGCAGCGGCGGCAGCAAGTATCGCATCGGCCTTGCCTAATCGGGCATAGCTTCTCTCGAATTCCTCTAAAAAACGTGGGATTGCGCCGGGACTGACGGCGATATGTTGGCCGACTTTGACATCGCGCTGACGCAGTTCGCCGGGAACGACGCGGGCGCGGATATGGCTGACAGGGTCTTCGACCCAGAGCAATTCATCGGGAAGGAGTTCACAAAAGCGTTTGTGGATGTCGCGGATGACGTTAGAAGTCGTCGTACGCCCGACGATATTACCCTTGTCGATCCAGCGTTGCACAGTAATATGAGCCTTGGCTTCAAGCTGGAGGTCACGTTTTCGTGGGTCGGTGCTATAATCGTTCTTTAGGGCGCGTTCGATGTCGATTGGATGCGTATCGTGTCCTTCGATGAGGTTGCTGTAATAGCAATTCATGGCGCGCACGAGATCAGCGAGCGCTGTTACGATGCCTCCTGGCAGACTGCGGCGGAATCCCGCCGATTTGCTGGCGAGATCAACAGCCATATCGACAAGCGCACCGCGATGACGCGAGTCTTCGGAAAGCCGCATCGGCCCCATTAAACCAATCGATTCATTGCGATCTTCGACTGTCATTATGTCCTCTTTTGTGTCCGGTTCATAATGCATATAATATCCATAATATCAAAGTATTGCATTAATTACACCTTATTTATATGGTGCAATAAGTCCTGATATTTGACGGATTATTTAAGTTCCTTCTGTGAAATAACTTGAATCGG
>JBAVWC010000470.1:0-12945 GCA_049697595.1 Alphaproteobacteria bacterium | reverse complement strand
TTGCCGGGCCTCCAACGGGGGGCGGTTAATCCAGCATCTAAATAATCGGCGTTCCCACATCGCTGACCAGCCAGCGGCTCCGCAGGTCGGTGTGGTGCATTGCGAACCACTGCATCGCGACCAGCGTTTGTGCATCCTGAATTTTATTGTTGTATAAAAGGCTTATGGCGCGCGCCGCATCCAGCACGTGAACGCGGATGTCTTCGTTTTCGCTCTCCAGACCGAAGACGCCGCCTTCTGCCGGAGCATTGATGCGTCCGGCGAAGAGGTGAATATATTCCGATGTGCCGCCGGGGCTGGAGAAATAGCTGGCGATAGGGTGCAGGTCGAGAACCTCGCAGCCCGCTTCTTCGAGCGCTTCGCGCCGGGCAGCCTGTTCGGGGGATTCGTTAGCGTCGATCATCCCCAGGACGATTTCCGTCATCCACGGCTTTTTGCCCGCATCGGCGGGTGCTGTACGAAATTGTTCGACCAGCACGACTTTGTCATGCTGGGGATCGAACAGCAAAACTCCGGCAACGCCCGGGTTGCGATGAAAAATCTCGCGCATGAAAACCGGGCTTTGGCTCCCGTCAAAGCGTTCATGCTGTATATGCAGCCGATCAACGCGAAAATAGCCCTGAAACAGGACTTCGCGTAAGAGGATGCTGAATTTTTTATCGGGCATAGGATTTCGGCACAGGATATGTTGGGAGCCTAGAGATAGCACAATTAGATGCGGGCATCCATAAAATCGAGTTTTGCAAAATGCCCCTTTTTGATGGCAGTATCTGCCGAATCTATAGATGTGCCGATTTCAAAATGACGCCGCTTGTCCTCTCTAAATGGTAATGACAATCAAGCCAAAGCAATTGATGCATTGCGATGCAATTTTGCAATTTATTAAAATCTCATTCATAATAAAAAGCGTAGTGTTTAAAATCGAATAGCTAACGGTCAAATGATGAGTGCAGCTCACGATGTTCTTCAAGGCAACGGCTACAACCGTCTCGTCAAGGCGCGTTATGGTTATGTTCTCTATAACAGCAACGATATAGTGGTTGGCCGGTCGATCGAATATTATGGCGAATATTTTGAGAGCGAAGTTGACGTATTCCGCTCCATCGTCAGGCCAAACGATGCGGTTATTGACGTTGGCTCCAACATCGGCACTCACGCTTTGGCGCTCGCTCGAATAGTTGGCCCTAACGGATGCGTTCTTGCTGTGGAGCCGCAGCGTCTGGTCTTTCAAATTTTATGCGCCAATGCCGCCATTAACTCTCTAGAAAATATCGAATGTCTTCACGGTGGTTTGTCGGACAAGACGGGCACAATGGATATCGGCGACGTTTCTCTGTCTCGACCTAACAATTTTGGCGGTATACCGCTCGGTGCCGTCGTTGGTAATATGCGGACCCCCGTTTATAGGTTGGATGATTACTATCGGCGGGATCGGCTCCGGCTGATTAAGGTTGATGTGGAAGGGATGGAATCTGCTGTCATCCGAGGCGCGGAAAAGACGATTGCCAAATTTCGCCCTGCGCTCTATGTCGAAAATGATCGGGTGGAGAAATCAGAAGAATTGCTAAGACTCCTAGAACACCTTTCCTACAATTGTTATTGGCATTTTCCCGTATTTCACAACCACAATAATTTTTTTGGTGCGACGGAACGGATTCATCAACAGCGGTTCATAGATAAAGGCGATCGTTTTGAATGCATTGGTTTTGCCGTCAATCTCTTCTGTTTTCCAAAAGAATCAGCTGTTACTGTTAACAGTATGCACCCAGTTTTGAATGTCGAGGAACACCCTTTCAAAAAGGAGTGCAATCCCCGGTTTATGTCCCCCCCGTCCTGAAGTCCCTGGCAGACTTGCAGGGATAACTTGTGCTAACCTCCTAAAAGGTAACGCCAGCCTAATCTTTTTCACCCCCAAACCGCAAAATTCCATTGCGCAAAGGGCCAAGAATCGGCATAATGCCTATCCGTTTGATAACGGTTTCCGGAAAAGCTGAGGACTATGACGAATCCTTCTTCACAGGAGCGCGTTTTTTCGCGCGCGAGTAACAAAACTGCCGCAAATACGCCTGTTAGCGGGGGCGAACAAGATTCATTGCAGTCTCGGCAACCGAAAGACGCAACAGGCGTTCTGGTTCTTGCCGACGGTTCCATTTTTTGGGGCAAGGGGTTGGGCGCGGAGGGTGTTGCTACCGGCGAGTTGTGCTTCAACACCTCGATGACCGGGTATCAGGAAATCACCACCGATCCCAGCTATGCCGGGCAGATCATCACTTTCACTTTCCCGCATATCGGCAATACCGGCATCAATATGCAGGACATCGAAACGCAAAAACCCTCCGTTCGCGGCGTGGTGTTGCGCGAGCAGATCACGACGCCGAGCAGTTGGCGCGCCGCAGGCCATTTGGAAGATTGGCTGGATCGCAGCAACCTGATCGGCCTTTCGGGGCTCGACACGCGCGCATTGGCTATTCTTATTCGCGACAAAGGCGCGCCGAATGCCGTGATCGCGCATAGCCGCGACGGCAAGCTGGACATAGAGGCGCTCAAGGCAAAAGCGCGCGAATGGCCGGGATTGATCGGTATGGACCTCGCCAAAGAAGTCACCTGTCCTCGTCCCTATGAATGGAGTGAGGGCGTATGGAAATGGCATCCGCAGGGGAATGCCGCTTATGGCAAGTCGAACGGCGGGCGGCATCATGTGGTCGCGGTCGATTACGGCGCAAAATATAATATTCTGCGTTGCCTCGTTAATGCCGGATGCCGTGTGACCGTCGTTCCGGCGACGATGTCGGCGGAAGAAATTTTCGCGCTGAAGCCCGACGGCGTGTTTTTGTCGAACGGCCCGGGCGATCCCGCCGCGACGGGTGTTTATGCAGTGCCGGTTATTCAGGCTATTCTTGAACGCGGCCTTCCGTTGTTCGGTATTTGTCTGGGGCATCAGATACTGGCGCTCGCGCTGGGAGCCAAGACGGCGAAGATGCCACGCGGGCATCGCGGGGCCAATCACCCGGTCAAAGACCTGCGCACCGGCAAAGTCGATATCACCAGCCAGAACCACGGGTTCCATGTTTTGCCGGATACGCTTCCTGCCTCGGCAGAAGTAACGCATGTCAGTTTGTTCGACGGGAGCAATGAAGGCATTCGCTTGAAAGATAAACCCGCCTTCTCAATCCAATATCATCCCGAAGCCTCACCGGGGCCGCATGACAGCCATTACCTGTTCAAGCGTTTTGTCGAGATGATCGAAACCCACAAGGCCTCGCGGAGAGCGGCATGAACGCTTCCGCAAAAGCAAAAGATTTGCATTTGCCGATTCATGCGCCGCGTTTGCTTATTCGGCCTATTCACGCCGACGATGAGCCCGAGAATTATCAAGCTATGATGGAAAGCACAATAGACTTGCAACGGTGGATGAGCTGGTCACACCCGCTGCCATCTGAGCAGCGCCTAGCTGAGTGGGTCGAAAAGGAAAGTGCAGATTTTGAAAATCGCAAACCGCAAGGCCGCTTTTCCGCCTATTTAAATAACAGCCAGCAGTTGGCCGTGTCTCTCGGCGTTACGGTTCTGCGGCGTGATATTCGCCGTTTTCATGTCAGCTATTGGGTGCGCACCAGCCTTGCCGGACAGGGTTACGCGACAGAAGCCCTGATAGCCCTATCGCAATGGCTGTTTGATGTTTGGAACGCTAATCGCATCGATAGCGGTTGCGCAAAAGATAATATCGGCAGCCGTCGCGTATTGGAGAAGGCGGGCTATTCTTTCGAAGGCGTACAGAAAAATGCCACGCATCTGCCGCCTGACGGCATAACGGACGAACTTATTTATGCTGCGACTGATCGGCAGCAGTTATCCTCCTTCAATTCAAATATTTCGGTACATCATGCCTAAACGCACAGACATCAAATCCATCTGCATCATCGGCGCGGGGCCTATTGTCATAGGTCAGGCTTGCGAGTTCGATTATTCCGGCGTGCAGGCGTGCAAGGCTTTGCGGCAGGAGGGGTATCGCATCATCCTCGTCAATTCCAATCCGGCGACGATCATGACCGACCCGGATATAGCGGATGCGACTTATATCGAACCGGTGACGCCCGAGATCGTCGCCAAAATTCTGGAAAAAGAAAGGCCCGATGCGGTTCTGCCGACAATGGGCGGGCAGACGGCGTTGAACGTCGCGATGGCTTTGGCGAAAGACGGAACGCTGGACCGTCTGAATATCGAATTGATCGGCGCGAACCGCGCGGCGATTGAAAAGGCCGAAGACCGAGCCTTGTTCCGCAACGCGATGGAACGTATCGGCCTGTCATGCCCGCGCAGCCACGTCGTGAAAAATAAAGAACAGGCCGACAAAGCATTATCCGATGTCGGCTTGCCCGCGATCATTCGCCCGAGCTTTACATTAGGCGGCACAGGCGGCGGCATCGCCTATAACCGCGACGAATTCGCGGAAATTATCGCCAGCGGCATATCCGCAAGCCCCGTCGGCGAAGTTCTGGTCGAGCAATCCGTGCTTGGCTGGAAAGAATATGAAATGGAAGTGGTGCGCGACAGCAAAGACAATTGCATCATTATCTGCTCGATTGAAAATGTCGATCCGATGGGCATTCATACCGGCGACAGCATGACGGTCGCTCCGGCGCTGACATTGACGGACAAAGAATATCAAATCATGCGCGACGCCTCAATCGCGGTATTGCGCGAAATCGGCGTCGATACCGGCGGGTCGAACGTGCAATTCGCGGTTAATCCCGAAGACGGGCGCATGGTCGTGATCGAAATGAATCCGCGCGTCAGCCGTTCGTCGGCATTGGCGAGCAAGGCGACGGGTTTCCCGATTGCCAAAGTCGCGGCGCGTCTTGCGGTCGGCTATACGCTCGATGAATTGACGAACGATATTACAGGCGACACGCCCGCCGCGTTCGAACCGACAATCGATTACATCGTCACCAAAATTCCACGTTTCGCGTTTGAGAAATTCCCCGGCACCGAACCTTTACTGACCACGGCGATGAAATCGGTCGGCGAGGTTATGGCGATTGGGCGCAACTGGCATGAATCGTTGCAAAAGGCGTTGCGCGGGTTGGAGATCGGGTTAACCGGGCTCAACGAAATGCGGCAATTCGCCAATGCGGATATCAAGGAATTGCATGCGGCGCTGGCGCGGCCTACGCCCGACCGTATTCTGGTGATCGGGGATGCCTTGCGGCGCGGGATGACGGTTGATCAGATCGCGGCGATTTGCAAATTCGATATCTGGTTCCTCGACCGTATCGCGGAAATTATTTTGGCCGAAAAAGAAGTGCGCGCTCAGGGTTTGCCGAAAGACGCGCCGGGCTGGCAGAAGCTAAAGCAAATGGGATTCTGCGACGCGCGTATCGCGCAATTGACGGGCACCAAGGAAGCGGATGTTTCGGCGGCGCGTCGGGCCGAGGGTATTGTGCCCGTGTTCAAGCGCATCGACACTTGCGCGGCGGAATTCGCTTCGCACACGCCTTATCTTTATTCGACTTATGAAGGCAACGGGTTTTATAAGGCGCAATGCGAGTCCGAACCTACGGACAAAAAGAAGATCGTCATTCTGGGCGGCGGCCCGAACCGCATCGGGCAGGGGATCGAATTCGATTATTGCTGCGTTCATGCGGTAATGGCTCTGCGCGAGGCAGGGTTTGAGACGATTATGATCAACTGCAATCCGGAAACCGTTTCGACCGATTACGACACCTCCGACCGTTTGTATTTCGAACCTTTGACGGCGGAGGACGTTATCGAAATTATCCGCAAGGAACAAACCAACGGCGAATTGCTCGGCGTTATCGTTCAGTTCGGCGGGCAGACTCCGCTGAAGCTCGCGCATGCTTTGCAGGATGCGAACATCCCTATCCTCGGCACCTCGCCCGATGCAATCGATTTGGCAGAAGACCGCGAACGGTTTCAGGTTTTGCTGGAGAAGCTGAAACTAAAACAGCCTGATAATGGTATGGCGCGCAATGTGGAAGAGGCCGAACGCGTCGCAGAACGCATCGGCTATCCGGTCGTCGTGCGGCCTTCTTATGTGCTGGGCGGGCGGGCGATGGAAATTACGCATGATGTGGACTCCCTGCGCCGCTATATGCAAAAAGCGATGCATGTTGCGGGTGGCAACCCGATCTTGATTGATCATTATCTGCAGGACGCAATCGAAGTCGATGTCGATGTGGTTTCGGATGCGACCGATGTTTTTGTCGCGGGCGTGATGGAACATATCGAAGAAGCGGGCATTCATTCGGGCGATAGTTCCTGCACTTTGCCGCCGCATTCGCTAAGCCCGGAAATCGTGCGCGAGATTTCGCGGCAGAGCGAATTGCTGGCGAAAGCAATTGGTGTTGTCGGCTTGATGAATGTGCAATTCGCGGTCAAGGACGGCGATATTTATATTCTCGAAGTCAATCCGCGCGCTAGCCGTACGGTACCATTCGTTGCCAAAGCGGTAGGCATTCCTATTGCCAAAATCGCGGCGCGTTTAATGGGCGGCGAGAAGCTGAAAGATATGAAGCTCGCCAATCACACGCAGCCGCATCTGGCGGTAAAAACGCCCGTGTTCCCGTTCGCGCGTTTCCCCGGCGTCGATGTAGTGCTGGGGCCGGAGATGAAATCGACCGGAGAGGTTATGGGCGTCGATCAGAATTTCGCCCGTGCATTCGCCAAGGCGCAAATCGGGGCGGGGATTCATTTGCCGATGAAGGGCACTTGTTTCATCTCGGTCAAAGACCGTGACAAAGCCGCCGTGATCGTTATGGCGTTGCAGCTCATCAATATCGGTTTCGATCTGATTTCGACCGAGGGCACGGCGGCAGCGTTGCAAGCCGCCGGGGTTCCGGTTCGCCGCGTTAATAAGGTCTATGAAGGGCAACCGCACATCGTCGATGCGATCATTAACGGCGAAGTGCAGATGATGATTAACACGACGGCCGGCGGTGCCCAGATGCATGCCGACAGTTTCAGCCTGCGCCGCACAGGGTTAATGCGCGGAATCCCCAATTATACGACGATACCGGGAGCTCGCGCCGCAATTGAGGCCATTGCCGCCCTGCAAAGCGGCGGTCTTGAAGTTTCGCCGATTCAGGCATACCTTCGTAAATCCTAAGCCTCTGTGGTGCAGCTTGCGCCAAGGGTGGCTTTTGCTTTTTTCTATCCGAGGGTATCCATGATCGATAAATTCCCGATGACCAAGCTGGGCTATGAACGGCTTGAAGAAGAAGTCAAAAGACGAAAAAACGTCGAACGTCCCGCTATCGTCAAGGCGATTGCGACGGCGCGTGAACACGGCGATTTGTCGGAAAATGCCGAATATACATCGGCGCGCGAACAGCAAAGTTTCAACGAAGGCCGTATTCAGGATCTGGAAGGCAAAATCAGCCGCGCCGAAATCATCGATGTGTCGTCGCTGACGGGCAAGACGATCAAGTTTGGTGCGACGGTGTCTTTGATCGAGGGCGATGCCGACGAAGAAGTCACCTATCAAATCGTCGGCGAAGACGAAGCCGACATCAAGGCCGGGTTGCTTTCGGTTACAGCACCTTTGGCGCGCGCGCTGATCAACAAGACGGTTGGCGATACGGTCGAAGTCATTACGCCAAAGGGCGTCAAAGGCTATGAAGTGACTAAGATCATATATAGATAACGTAGACTTCCTGCCTCCAACCCCAATCTTCTTTCATGCAAGACGTCCGCCTTCTGATCCTGCACCACGGGGATATGTTTTATCTCATCACCTTCCTGTGGACGGCGCTGGAGGGGGAAACCTTTGTGATTTTCGCGGGGCTGGCGGCGCAGGACGGGTTGTTGAATATCTGGGTATTATTTGTCGCGGCGTGGATGGGCAGTTTTTGCGGCGATCAGATCTTTTTCTTTACCGGACGTCGTTACGGCATCCATATCCTCGATCATTTGCCGAAATTGAAACCGGCGATAGACCGTTCTTTGGGCTGGCTGGAACGGCATGCCGCTGCCTTTATCCTCGCCTATCGTTTTATGTACGGCATCCGCAATATCAGCGGCGTGGCGATAGGGATGAGCAAGCTGCCCTGGCAAAAATTCATGTTGTGGAATGCGATTGCCGCCTTTATATGGGCGGCGGTTTTTACCGGTTCCGGCTATTTGTTCGGCGACGTTATCGCGCATATGCACCACAAAACCGAAGTGGTCGAGGACAGCGTGCGGCAGGTTATGTTGTCTGCTTTAGCTCTTTTTGCCTTTATCATCGCCGTTCGCTTGGCGGTTTTTTGGTGGAGACAGAAAAGAAAATCAGATCATTTGAATATGAAAAAGGATTGAGTTCATGCCTATCGAAAAAAATTATGATTCCGCCGCCACCGAAGCTCGTCTTTACGACCGTTGGGAGAAATCCGGCGCCTTCGCGTGCGACGTAAACTCTAAAAAGACGCCCTACACGATTATGATGCCGCCGCCCAATGTGACGGGGAGCTTGCATATGGGCCACGCGCTGACTTTCACGTTGCAGGATATTCTGGTGCGCTATCAGCGCATGAAGGGCAAAGACGTTTTGTGGCAACCGGGAACCGACCACGCGGGCATCGCCACGCAAATGGTTGTCGAGCGGCAATTGGCCGAACAAAAAATCAACCGCCGCGAAATGGGGCGCGAAGCCTTCCTGAAAAAAGTATGGGAATGGAAAGCGGAATCCGGCGGCATGATAACGCAGCAATTGCGGCGTTTAGGCGCGTCATGCGATTGGTCGCGCGAACGCTTCACAATGGATGACGGGTTAAGCCGCGCCGTGACAAAGGAATTCGTGGGGCTATATCGCGACGGGTTGATCTACAAAGACAACCGCCTCGTCAACTGGGACCCGAAAATGCTGACGGCTGTTTCGGATCTGGAAGTCGAGCCGAAAGAGATCAAAGGCAATCTGTGGTATTTCAAATACCCGATTGAAGGCAGCGACGAATTCATCACCGTGGCGACGACGCGCCCCGAAACGATGCTGGGCGATACGGCAGTCGCCGTGCATCCCGAAAACGAAAAACTGAAACATTTGATTGGCAAGAAAGCCGTGCTGCCTTTGGTGGGCCGCTTGATCCCGATTGTTGGCGACGATTACGCCGATCCCGAAAAGGGAACGGGTGCGGTGAAAATTACGCCCGCGCATGATTTCAACGATTTCGAAGTCGGCAAACGCCACAAACTGCCGATGATCAACATCTTTGATCAACATGCTAAACTGAACGAAGAAGCGCCCGATAAATATCGCGGCCTTGACCGTTTCGTGGCGCGCAAACAGATCGTAGCGGAAATGGAAGAATTGGGTTTGCTCGACAAGATCGAACCGCACACGCACGCCGTCCCTCACGGCGACCGTTCCGGCGTGCCGATTGAACCGTGGCTGTCCGAACAGTGGTACTGCAACGCGCCCAAGCTTGCCGAAGAGGCGTTGAAAGCCGTTGAAGATGGACGCACCAAATTTGTGCCCGAACAATGGGCAAATACCTATTATGCCTGGATGCGCGATTTGCAGCCCTGGTGCATCAGCCGCCAATTATGGTGGGGGCATCAAATTCCGGCGTGGTATGCCGAGGACGGAAAATTCTTTGTCGCGGAGAGCGAAGAAGAAGCTCACGCCGATGCGCAAAAACATTACGGCAAGAAAGTCGAGCTGAAACGTGACGCTGACGTTTTCGACACGTGGTTCTCGTCGGCTCTCTGGCCGTTCTCGACCCTCGGCTGGCCGGACAAAACACCGGAACTCGCGCGTTATTATCCGACCGATGTTCTAGTGACGGGTTTCGACATCATCTTCTTCTGGGTCGCCAGAATGATGATGATGGGGCTGCATTTTATGGAAAAGGTGCCGTTCAAGACCGTTTACATCCACGCTCTCGTCCGCGACGAGAAGGGGCAGAAGATGTCGAAGTCGAAAGGCAACGTCATCGACCCTATCGACATCATCGACAAATATGGCTGCGACGCACTGCGCTTTACGCTCGCCAATATGTCAACGCCGGGCCGCGATATTCGTATGGCGGTCAGCCGCATCGAAGGCAACCGCAACTTCGCCACCAAATTATGGAACGCGACGCGCTTCTGCCAGATGAACGAATGCGCGTGGGTGGCGGGGTTTGATCCGGCCAGCGTGACGCAGACGGTGAATAAATGGATCGTCGGCGAAACCAAACTGGCGGCAGATAAAATCGCTGGCTTGCTCGACGAACATCGGTTCGATCTGGCGTCGAATGCTTCCTATGAATTCGTGTGGAACAATTTCTGCGATTGGTATCTGGAATTCACCAAACCGATTTTACTGGGCACCGACGAAGCGGCGAAAGCTGAAACGCGCGCGACGACGGCGTGGGTGCTGGAGCAAATTCTGCATATCCTGCATCCCTTCATGCCCTTCATCACCGAAGAATTGTGGGTCGAATTCACCGGCAGCAAGGAGATGCTGATAGTGGCGAAGTGGCCTGAGATTAAAACGCAGGGGCAAACCCAAGCGGCGCAAGATGAAATGAACTGGCTGGTGCGGCTGATCTCGGCGATACGCGCCGTTCGTGCCGAATTGAATGTTCCGGCGGGCGCGCAGATACCGTTACAGGCCAAGGGCGCTTCGGCGCAAAGCAAAGAACGGTTCGAGCGTCACAACGCGATCATCATGCGGCAAGCGCGTCTGTCGAGCATTGCATTCGTGGATGCCGCGCCGAAAGGATCGGCACAGGCTATTCTCGATGAAGCGATTTTGATTTTACCTCTGGCTGAAATCATCGACCTTGATCAAGAACGGGCGCGGTTGGGTAAAGAAAAAGAAAAATGGCTCGCCGAAATCCGCAAGATCGAAGCTAAACTCGGCAACAAGGATTTCGTCGATCGCGCGCCTCCCGAAGTCGTCAAAGAACATCAGGAACGCAAGGCCGAGGCCGAGGCGACTTTGTTGAAACTGGAAGCGGCACAGAAAAGTTTGGCGGGGTAGGGACATGAAAAGAACGGGACTGACGGCTTTTATTGTATTCTTGCTTTCTATCGCTTCCGTGCCTGCATTTGCCGCCCCCCCCGCCGTCGATCCCGCTTTGTGCCGCGCTTTGGTCAAGAATACGCCCGATGCGGATGTGGCCTATAAACCCGGCGTCGATGTGAACGGGAACGCAGTCGCTCCGGCGGATTTACCGGGGTCGCAGCAAATAAAATTGCCGTCGAAGATCAACATTCCGCTGACGCTTAATCTGGCAAAGACGCTCAATTTGAATACATCCGCTTATCCCTATAACCAGCTTGGAACCGGAACCGAGGCGCAATTGGGAACGCTGACGGTTGAGGGCGACAAGGTTTCGTTTAACGGCCAGTCTCTTTCTGACGATCAGCAGGACAAGCTTGCGGCCCTGTGCGCGCATTCGAAATGACGACAAAAGTCGCCAAGTTTTTTGCCGACGTCGCTCGCATCTTCATGCCGCCTTTCGTTGGCTTGCCGTTGGTGATGTGGTGCTATTTCATATTCAGTTATCTTGCTTTGCCGCATAATCCCATCTGGCGCGGCGATCTGCCCGACCCGGATGATTACACCTATCTTTCGCAAACGCTGGATTGGTTGCAGGGGCAGGGGTGGTTCGACAATATCCAACACCGCATGAGCCCTCCCGAGGGCGTCGCCATTCATTACACGCGCTTTGCCGAATTGCCGATTGCGGGAGTGATTATGCTGTTTCGCCTGTTTCATTATTCGTGGCGCGGAGCTGCGTTGCTAGGATCGTTTTTGTTGCCAGTTGTTTATCTGGCCGTATTTTTTGCCGTGTTGCGCGCGACGGCGGCGCGGATTATCGGTTCGGATTGGGCGCGGTTAACGGCGTTTATCGCGATGTTCTGCGGCGCTTTGATGTTCAAATTCGCGCCGGGGCAAGTCGATCATCACGGGCTGGAAGCTATTTTGACGATGATCGCCGTGGGATTAACGGCGCAGATTTTTGCGCGTCCTGAGCAAATACGCTGGGCGGTTTTCGCCGGGATAACGCTCGCGCTTTCTTTAGCGATCGCATTGGAAGTTCTGCCGTGGGTGGCGTTGATATCGACCGTCATCGGTTTATGGGCGACGTTTTCCGGAACCAAGGTTGCGCGTTCAACGGCTGCATTTGGCGTCAGTTTATTTGTGTCGAGCGCTGCATTGCTCGCGCTGGATAAACCGCTGGCCGAATTTTTTCAGCCCGATCTTTTGTCCTATTCTATCGCCTATGTCGCATTGACGGGCGGCATTGCGCTGGCGTTGCTGGTGGCATCTGGCGCGGTTTGCATTCAAAACATAAAACTGCGCTGCATCCTAACCGCCAGTATCGCCGCCGCCCTCGGCGCACTTTATCTCTGGCGGTTTCCGGATTTGCTGGGCGGGCCTTATGGGGCGATGGACAAGAAACTGGCGGCTTTGTTTTTCGCCAATCTTGAGGAGGCAGAGCCTTTAATCAAACGTTACGGCGTGTTCAAATCTTTGTCGATGCTAGCGCCGTCGTTGCTGGGGTTTGTCGCAAGTCTTTCTTTCTTGCGCAGGGCGCAGGGCGATAAAAAATGGGGCTGGCTTCTGATCGCTTCTTTGTTGGGGCCAGCATTCGCATTGACGGTTTTTTATCAGATACGTGTTCTGATTTATGCATCGTTGTTTGCGATCATTCCTCTGGCGGCGTTTGTCGAACAGGGCTGGGCGTGGGTCGGCACGCATTGCGAAGGGCGCAAGCGGTTCTGGGCTGAAATTGGTTTAGTGTTGTTGATCGGGCCTTTGACCACAATTTTTCTTCCGGCGCTGCAAGACGGCAGATCGTTCAATACCGGCGTGATGTTGTTTCCGGCGCAGAGTTTTGACGACAGTTGCGAAATGCGCGGCATGGAACAATTGCTCAGTGCCGCGCCTTATGCCGAACGCGCGCCGTTGCGCATCATCAATATGATCGATCAAGGGCCGGAGTTGCTGTTCCGCAC
>JBAVWC010000469.1:0-3114 GCA_049697595.1 Alphaproteobacteria bacterium | reverse complement strand
TCTGAGCGGGGTGCTGTCTCAAAAAAGACATAGATCGCGGCGATAAGCGAAAACGTGTATCTTCCCGTTATATTGGTTCTTTTCCCTTCTCAGGAGACTCCAAATGCCTCGCATCTTCTGCCCTTTTTTGCTGGTCGTATCCCTTGTCGCCTTTGCTGTTCCTATGGCTGTGCCTATCTCCGGTTTTGCTGCAGATTCAGCGCCTGCACATGATCAAGCATTGCAGTCGCCGGTCGGAAAATTCGTGCAGGATTTGGGTGATCGCGCAATCAAAATTATCACCAACAAACAGTTGTCCGCCGAACAGCGCAATACCGCATTCAGCAAGGTTCTCAATGATTCCTTTGACCTGAAAACCATTGGCCGTTTTGTAATCGGTCGCACATGGAATACCGCCACGCCGAGCCAGCAAAACGAATATATGGATTTGTTCAAGGCGCTGGTGATCAAGAACTACGGCGACCGCATGACTTTAGCCACGGGTGAAGGGTATAAGGTCGTTGGCATTCGTCCCGAATCTGACATGGATACGACGGTAATGAGCCAGATTACGCATCCTGATGCTTCGCAACCCACGACGATTGATTGGCGTGTGCGCCAGCAGGACGGCAAGATGGGAGTGATAGATGTCATCGTCGAAGGCATCAGCCTCAGCGTCACCCAACGTCAGGAATACGCCTCCGTCATTCAGAATAGCGGCGGTCAGATCGATGGTTTGTTGGCAACGATGCGCGATCAACTGAAGGGGGCAACTTCTACCAGTTCGGCACAGTAGGATTGAACAGATGCCTTCATGGAGTTGTGTAAATCCTTAATAAGCTCTTTGCCATCCAATTGATTTTCAATTCAAATGTTTTTGGCATGAATACTGCTTATCTTTCCTATAGGCGGCATGGGCAGCTTCTGAAAGGAAGGTTTGGCCGTGCGCCCTTATTTTTCGGGGGTACAATTTCCATTCGGTTTGTTGCGCCACCTGCCATTCGTCCCAACCCTATGAAGGAGCCTTCCTATGACCAGTTCCGTAACCAGTCTGACAACGTCACAAGTGCAAGCCTTGTTGCTACAACAGCAACAACTCGCGGCTCAGAACAGCTTGGCCACCGATCTCAATAATCAGGATGCGACTTCCACAGGGACGGTAAGTTCGTCAACGACTCCGTCAACGACTCCGTCAACGGACGCCACCTATCAGCAAAGCCCCGTCGCGCAGGGTTTTCAGCAACTGGTTCAGGCGATACAGTCGGGCAATCTTTCGGATGCCCAGCAAGCCTATTCCAATCTCACTCAGCTTGTGAGTGGAGGTAGCCAGTATGGTCAAAATGGTCAAACAGCGGCTTCAAGCAATAGTTTTACCCAGGCGCTTGCCCAAATCGGCAGCGATCTCCAGTCGAATAATCTGGCGGGTGCGCAGCAAACTCTGACCTCGTTGCAGGGAGCGCATCAAGGACATCACGGCGGCGGAGGCGGCGATAGTGGTGCTTCATCCGGCGGCAGCGGTGCCTCAGCATCCAGTTCTGGTTCGACTTCTTCGACGCAGGCGGGCACGGTAACGACAATTAATCCTGACGGTTCGACGACCACGACAACGACCGATGCAAATGGCAACGTAACGGTGACTACGCAACCGGCAAATAGCAGCCAGAACACTTCTTCTAATGCGAACTCGTTACAGAACTTGCTGGAAGCCGTTCAAAACCTTGCCCCCGTCTAGCGCTTGAGAGTTAAGAGATGCATGGCATCACCAATATCGGCGCGCATTCGATAGCTTCTCCCTCTCAGGGGTCGGCAACAAATGCGCTATCCAGCCAATCCGGTTCCGGCTTTCAGCTTGCTGCGTTGACCAACCCGTCGAGCCAGTCTGTTGTGCGGAGCGTTTCTTCTACCTCTCCCCCAACGCTTGGATCACAAACGGTATCGACTTTGTTACAAACGCAAGACCTGAACCAGACGCAAGTGCGTGGTGGAGGCGGAGGTGGTGGGCATCACGGCGGCGTGAAGATGTCACTTGAAGCCGAAGAAGCTGAAGAAAGCGAAGAGGCTCAGATTCTACGCCAGCGCAAAAAACTGGCAAAAACAATCAAATCCGCCAACGCATCCGAGACTGCTGAAGTTGATGAAAACGGCATGCTTGCCGGGGATGTCGAACAGACAGAGGAAAGTAAACTGCAGAATAAAGAAGGTGGACTAAATCCATAGATGTTTTGTTGCCGAGATAGAAGTCTGATGGGCGTTGAATGGCTGATAGATCGTTTGCGTGACTCCGCGCGTATTGTCACCCTTATTCAGGATTCAGGCACTAATTATATGTCGAAGTGTCGAGCAGCTACAGCGTGGCCGCCCGATATGTCTGTCAAGTCGAGTGTCGAGTTTTCTTCTAGCATTCTTCTTAACTCTTAAGGGAGATATGGCCCGGAATGACGATTTCTGATCATCAATCATTCATGCTCGCCATCGCCGCTTATCAGGAAAAGCGCTATAAACAGGCGCGAACGATTTGCCGCAAGATTCTGAAGAGCACCCCTAATCACACGGGATACCTCTATCTTTTAGGTGCTGCGGAATTTAGTCTTGGTCGTCCTGCGGAAGCCGAAACGCTGATGCGGCAGGCTCTTGTCTTTAACCCGGCTTTTCCCGAAATACATTATGGTTTTGCTCAAGTTCTGGCCGCTCAGGGCAAACATGCAGAGGCTGTAACGGCGTGTCTGCGCACACTGGAAATCAAACCGCAGCATTTTGAAGCCTGTTACGTGCTTGGAAATGCGTACAAGGCATTGGAACAGCCGACGCAGGCAGGGCAAGCCTATAGACGGGCTGTAAGTCTAAAGCCTGACCATCCAGAAGTATTTAACAGTCTCGGTATCCTGTTTTACGAGCAGGAAAAAATCGGCGATGCTATTAGCAACTTTGAACATGCGTTGACATTGCGACCAGATTTTCCGGAGGTTCTCAACAATCTAGGCGCGGCGTATATTGAAATACGGGAACTTTCCAAAGCGGTAGAGTGTTGCGAACGCGCAATCGCTTTGCAGCCAGATTATGCCGCCGCGTTCAATAATCTGGGTAATGCCTTTCGATCTCAAGAGCAATGGGCTGAAGCACGGCGTTGTTATGAGC
>JBAVWC010000468.1:0-2141 GCA_049697595.1 Alphaproteobacteria bacterium | reverse complement strand
GCAGGACATCGGCAACGGAGTGCTTCAAGGCATTCTTGTTGAATAAAGACACGGGCATACTCCTAAAACTGGTTGAAGTGGTGTGCGGCACAAAAAATAGTGCTGCTAGTACAAATATTTACGCGTTAGTAATTTATTTACGGGTTAATAATTAGTTAATGTATACCAGATGAAAGTAATTAAGGGAATTAAAAAACTATTAAAATCGCGACATCCAATCCGGCAGACGTAATTTTGTCACATGAGAAAGACATCGAATCTGTCATAGAAACAAGCGTTTACAGTCTGCATTTTTCTCGTCTAAAGTCTGCCACAATTCTGATCTCCAGATGATTCATTGTCCGAAACCTCCTCAACTGCCGAAAGAGACCCCCAATGAAATACGCAAGCGTGCAACATAATGCGGATGGACTGCTTCGGCTCCGTCGCGGAATTCTGCTTTTCATGAGCACGGTTGCCTTCACCGGCGCGAACGCAGCGACGGCATTAGCTGCCGTCACAGTTCCAGGCTCAACTTCCGCTGGTCAGGTCGAAAAACGTTTCGAACAACCCCCTGCTATGTTGGAAACGCCGAATCTGCTGCCGATTCCCGGCGAAAACACCACGTCGCCCGAGGCTCAGGCAAAGCTCGCCAAAATCAAATTCGTCCTGAGCAGCGTCTCGACCGAAGGCGTGACCGTCTATAAGGCGGAAGATCTGAAATCCACCTACAGCGATATGCTGGGCAAGAATATCTCATTGCTCGACGCACAGGAAATCGCCAAGCGCATCACAGCGTTATACCACAAGGACGGTTACGTCCTGTCGCAGGCCGTCGTGCCGCCGCAGGATGTCGCCGGGGGCGTCCTTAAAATTCGCGTCGTCGAAGGGTTTGTCGGCGGCGTCATTGTTCCCGATAGCGTCGGCAGCGAAAGCGAACGGAAGATTATCGAAAGCTACGCCGACCATATCAAGGCGGAACGCCCCGTTAACACGCAAACGCTTGAGCATTATCTTCTCCTGATCAACGACCTGCCCGGCGTCACCGTCAACGGCCTGTTGCGCCCGTCCGCGACGGGGGTCGGTTCGGCCGATCTCGTTATCAATGTCATCAACAAGCCGTTCGAAGCCTCCTATGTGTTCGACAATCGCGGCAGCAAATATGTCGGCCCGTGGCAGAATACGATTTCGGGCACCGCCAATTCGCTGTTCGGCCTTTACGACAGCACGCGACTCAGAGTGTTCACCTCGACGCCCGACTCTAATCAATTGTTGGGAGGCGACATCCTGCATGAAGAGCAGATCGGCAGTTACGGCACCAAACTGTCCTTCCTCGCCTCGCACACCCATACCCAGCCGGGCGATGTTCTGACCCCGCTGCAAATCGTGGGCAATTCCGATTTGTTCGAGGTTAAGGCCACGCAGCCCTTCATCCGCTCACGCATGGAAAACCTGATCGGTCGCATACTGGTCGATTACCACGATACCGTTACGGATATCTTCAAGACCATCGACTATACCACCGACCGCCTGCGCGTGGCGCGTGCGGGGCTGACTTACAATATCGTCGATAGCCTGCGCGGCAACAATCTGGTCGATGCGCAGTTAAGTCAGGGTATGGACATTTTCGGCGCCACCAGCAGCGGAGCCAATCGCTCCAACGCGGTGGGCGACAGCAGCTTTACCAAGATCAATATGGATATGTCGCGCACACAACCGCTGCCAAGCAATTTCTCGCTGATGACGGGAGCGACGATGCAGCACTCCTTCAACCCGCTTCTGGCCGATGAACAATTCAGCCTCGGCGGGTCTGACTATGCGCGAGCCTTTGATCCGGCAGAACTGCTCGGCGATCAGGGATTGGCGGGCAAGGGCGAGCTTCGTTATAACGGCAATGTCGGCGCGCAGTATTTCAACTCCTATCAGCTTTATACCTTCTACGATCTCGGTCGCGTATGGCTGCTTCAGGGCGCGGCGGGAACGAGCGGAACTTCGGTTCTGTCCTCGACCGGCGTAGGCGTGCGCATGACTTTGACCGAGAATTTCTCGGCTAATTTCGAAGCCGCCGTTCCGCTGGTAGCGCCTGCCCAAGATCAGACATCATATCGCCACGATCCCAGACTGTTCATGAGTTTGGTTCTCCGGTTCTAACAGCCTGCTGA
>JBAVWC010000467.1:0-1558 GCA_049697595.1 Alphaproteobacteria bacterium | reverse complement strand
GCCTCTAGCAAAACACGTGGATTGAACTGTCCCTTGTATACGGGCGGCGGTTCGCGCTCCAAGCCAAGCAACGAGTAAACAGCCATCTGCGCGGAGCGGATGGAATACTCAACTGTGAACACTACATCGTCTGGGAGTTCGCAATACTGCCCGACGAAGGCCAGGTTCTTTGAACCGTCCGGCCTGATCATAGCTCGATCGCCCTTGCTTCGAGGGAGAAACTGGCTCGTGATGAAGGGCATCATGCACGGAATGCAGGTACACGTATCGAGAATCGCGGCAGTGTGCGCCTGGAGGCTCAAATGGCCCAGGATCTCCGTCATGATTTCGCGCCCCGTGCATGCGGACATCGGTTTCTTTACGAAATTTCCCGGTATATCAACAAACAGCCCATACCCCCAGAACACCTGTACTCCCTCTGGTTGCCCAATGAAATGCGGCTGATGGGGCAACACGATTGAAGCGAGCCAACTGGACTCCGGAAAGGTAATGAGCCCGCCTTCTCCGGGTACGTTGCCCGTCAAGTCTCGGATTAATTCGAAAAGCGTGGGGTCGTGAAGTGTGGTCGTAAAGGACATCCACTTCGATTGCTTAACGTGATCGGCAAAATTCGAAGGATGCCCGAATTGTGTCTGGCCAGCAGCGATTCTCTCCCAAAGAGCCCATGAACCGCCGTCGGTTTTCCCCAACAGGGTAGCGGCCGAGTCCATTGAACCCAGGCTCGATCCTTCGGTCATAGACCCGAGAGTCACGATGACTTTGTCGTCTTCGGTAACACGAATGCTTCTAACGACACCTTTTTCCTGGACCACGATCTTATCGACAGCAAAGCCGGCCCTGTCTTCGAGGAGAACAAGGTCCGTAACTGTTGTCTCGAGCATGAAATTCACACCGCGTTCTTCGAGCCACTTATGAAGTGGGCGGACCATCGAATCGTACTGGTTGTACACGGTGCGCATAATGCCGGTAAGCGTATTGAATCCGGAAACCATGTGGGTGAAGCGCACCAAATAGCGTTTGAACTCAACTGCGCTATGCCACGGTTGAAACGCAAAGGTAGTACACCACATGTGCCAGAAGTCAGTCTCAAAGAAATCCGGCGCAAACTGGTCGGAGATCATGGTCCGTCCAAGCAACTCCTCCGGCTCCATCGCCAGACGCTCGAGGTTGAGAATATCTTTCTCGCTCAAGCCAAAACTGGGACTGTCGACCCTTTGACCGTCCCGAAACAGCCGCGACTTGGAGGCGGTCTTCATCGTCTCGTTCCAGTCAAATATCTCCTGCGTCACCGACTTCGCCCCGTCGAGAGTTGGAATCGATGAAAAAAGATCGTAAGTGCACAGGTATTTGCTCTCGATCATGCGACCGCCGCGCATCACATAGCCGTCAGCCGCATTTCCGGCTGCATCAAGGCTGCCGCCAATCCGGGAAGACTCTTCCAGGATCGTGATCGTGTGCCCTTGGACATCTCCGTCGCGAATGAGAAAGACTGCAGCGGCAAGAGAAGCAATGCCCCCGCCCACAAGATATATGGCTGCGTTATCATCAGGTCGTTTCA
>JBAVWC010000466.1:0-2334 GCA_049697595.1 Alphaproteobacteria bacterium | reverse complement strand
CTGCCGATCCCTGTACTGGCGCTCAAAGGCGCAACTCCCCACCGGGCTTCCATCGCGGCCAACCCGCCGGGGCACTTGTCCCCCCCAGGTGCTCGAAGCGCAGGGGGCGAAGGGTCGCTCCCAGCGGGCCGGCCCGTACCAGTCAGTGTAATGCTATGAACCCCGTCACTGACGAAATGAACGGTACAGGGGGCGACCAATTTCAACGTAAAGCCGACCGATACGAGCCGCCGATCGCGCCCGACGAGTCCGCCGGCTGTGGACCTATTTCTTCACTGCATCTCTAAGCGAGTCCTTTAAACCGCCCACGGCATTCTGAATCTTGCCTTCGGTCTGATCGGTTTCTCCTTCCGATTGCAGCTTAGTATCACCCGTCGCTTTGCCCACAGCCTTTTTGATTGAACCCTTGATCTGTTTCTCCGACCCGACGATTCGGTTCTTGTCCACTGTATTGCCTCCAAAATGTCCAAAGACGGAACCACTGCCTGTTCGGCAAGTGGCTTTCACCGCGCGGGAGAATTGTACCCGCACCTCACCTCACATGTCTGACTTGCCTCTCCTCGGCCGAATTCGCCACCGCATGACCTGTTGCGCGTATGTCCTGCCCTATGCCGGTCGTTGTGTTGCAGGCATCCACAGGTTGGTGGCACCTAACAACAGGACAAGGTTGAAAAAGAACCATTGCGATGCCTCTGCTCATCTGGCTCTCCCTTAGGCTTCGACGGCTTGAAGGGAATACAACATGGCAAACCTCACTTATTCCCATTTACCCCGAAATTCCATATGGCAAATGCTGATTGTTCTGGCTCAGGGGTCAAGGGGAAGGCTTGGCGGGGGCATTCGCATTTGCACTGTTGGTCAGCGCATGACCACCCTGCGACACATCTTGGCCAACTCCGGCCGTTGTATGGCACGCACTCAACAACGGGGCTGCACCAAGCAGGGCTGCCAATGTAAAGGCCACGCGAAATAGTCTAGGCATTTTAATCTCCCTCCACAACACAACGTATAACCAGAGGCCAAAATCTTATTCATTGTAACATTTTTTGATAAATCGTCTTTAATTTACGTCAAATCAGGCAGTCATTATCAAATGAAATCGAATGAATTTAAGCTCCTGCCGGTTAGGTCTGCATTGATCGGGATCAAATCCACTGATCCTAGAACAATTTATTCCTTTATTGCGACCCCCGAAAATGCGCGATCGAAATTGTTGTGAATATTAGAATTTTTCATTATGATAGGACAATGGATACAGCGGAACAATCTCCGCCAGGATGGTTTTGGTAAGCAAAACGTTTCCGCCAGCGGAAATGCGACAGCCAGAACTACTGGGCGGCATAAGCCGCAGGAGTAATGTCCGCATTTTCCAAACGAATGTCTCTGAACATGCCAAACTGAGGGGGCTCGTCAAATGATTCAAGAATCCTGCCGTTTTGTGCAAGTACACATTCGAACGGTCGCAGCACTCCTAGCCCTGTTTTTGGCCTCCTGTGCGCAGCCTTCCTCGTCGCCGGAACAGGTCCAGTCGAGCAACCCTAGCGTTACCTACAATTACCACAACGATCAGGAATTGCTTCAGGTCGATCATAGCGCGACGACATACTGCACTCAGTATCGAAGCCTGCCGCAGGCGATCAACTTCAAACCAGATCCGAATGGCGGCAACGACGTTGTCTTCCAATGTGTGCCGGCCACTACAATAGAGACCTCGCAAGAGCCGGTTAATCCCAATCTTACCTACACCTATGAGAACGATACAGAGCTGTTGACCGCGTCACGAAATGCCCAGAGCTACTGCATGAATAACGGATCGTCCCAGGTGACTTCCAATATCACAACCAATACGGATGGGACCAAAACCGTCACGTTCCAATGCAATCGGCCGTAGAGCTTACGGTACCAGCGCGCGCTTTACAGCAGGTGTCAAAAAAACAAAAAACGATGGAAATAGACGAATGTTACAGGTACTCCTTATCGTTATCCTCGTGCTCGTTCTGCTCTCGTTTTTCGGCGGATACTCCGGCTTCGTGCCATCCCACATAGGATATGGGGGCGGTGGTATCGGTCTGATTATCCTAATCGTTGTCATCGTGTTGCTTTTTCGCTAAGCTTAGCGTTATTCCTTTAAGGTTGTTTCCTTGACCGGCTGCAACATTGATAACCATCGGTCGATTTGGCGCGTGCCAAGCTATGATCGTGACCGGCGTCGTACCGCTGGACTTACTCCACGTTAGACCGCTCCGAGCCGCTCGATGTTTCATCTCGAGGTGGATAAGAATTACGAAAGAGAAGCAAGCGCCCTTTACGTCAGTGTCTGCACACGGTTGGGGT
>JBAVWC010000465.1:0-3471 GCA_049697595.1 Alphaproteobacteria bacterium | reverse complement strand
GTGTCGTGACTTTTGCATATTCCGGCCCAACGATTTCCGCCCAATGATCCAGCAAATTGGCATATAATCCCCAATCCTTCCCTGCCGATTGGCGGGCGACTTTATCGACGGCATCGGCAAGAGGGCGCGGAGTGAACATGGGGCGAGTGTGGCGTTGAAACAGAGAAAAGTCAAAAAGAAGGGGGAAGTAGGGAAGAGGAGGGATAGCGAGGGAAAAAATCTCCCTCCTTCTTCCCCCCTTCTTCCTCATCTGTCCCTCCTCCGCTGGTACGACCGTCACCGCCGCATTATGCCGTGGCGGGCGATGCCGGGCGAGAAGGTTGATCCTTATCGCGTCTGGCTGTCGGAAATCATGTTGCAGCAGACGACTGTGGCGACGGTCGGGCCTTATTTCCAGAAATTCGTCAAGCGCTGGCCGACGCTGAAGGATCTGGCGGCGGCTTCGCTCGACGATGTGCTGCGCATGTGGGCGGGGTTGGGTTATTATCGGCGTGCGCGGATGCTGCATCAATGCGCGCAAAAACTGTGGGGGGATTACAAGGGCGTTTTCCCTGTGGATGAAAAAGCGTTGTTGGATTTGCCCGGCTTCGGGCCTTATACGGCGGCTGCCGTGCGGGCTATTGCTTTCGATCAACCCGCCAATGTCGTGGACGGCAATGTCGAACGGGTTATGGCGCGGCTTTTTGCCGTTCAGGAACCTTTGCCGAAAGCCAAAATAAAATTGCGCACCGCTGCGGCCAAGCTGGTGCCGCTCAAACGCTGTGGCGATTATGCGCAGGCTTTGATGGATTTGGGTGCGACGATCTGCACGCCGCGTTCGCCCAAATGCGATCTCTGCCCGTGGCAAAATGCATGTCAGGCCAGGGCTGCGGGCATTCAGGAAACTTTACCGCGCCGCGTTAAGGCGCAACCCAAGCCGGTGCGCCGCGCCGTGGCGTTTGTGCTTATTAATCGTAAGGGCGAAGTTTTTCTGCGCCGTCGCTCATCGCAGGGATTGCTCGCTGATATGATGGAGGTGCCGAGCAGCCCGTGGCAGGAGGGGGCGATGCCGCAGCTTGCCGCACTTCGCGATCATGCGCCGATGACGGCGCGGTGGGAAATGCGCCCCGGCTTTGTGAGGCATGTTTTTACGCATTTTACGTTCGAAATAGCCGTGGCCGTTGCCCAAACGCCCCGCGCTTGCAAAGGGCATTGGGTTTCCCCTGAAAATTTGGCTGGCGAGGCGCTGCCCAGCGTGATGAAAAGGATTATCCAACATGCGTTAAAAGCGGTATAATGCAACGAACAGATAGATGGATGTGCCTTATGCTTCTTCGCCTCTTCTTGCTCGCTTTTTTCTCTTTGTCGTTCGCGGCGGGGGATGCTTTGGCCCAGAACGCTGCGGGTTCTACGGCCGCTCCGGCTACTGTTGCCGACGATTATGCCGATTTAACCTGGCCCAATCTTGTGCGTACGCTGGTGCGCTTTAACGCGATCAATATCGCGGACCCTGTGATTATCGACGAATACGCCATTATTACCGAATGCGATCTGTACAAGGCATTTTATCACGATGATTTTAAATGGAACCAGGTGCGTAAGGCGGTGCATGAATCCATCAAGATGAACGTGTCGACCTATCCGGTAAATTATCGTTACTCGGTTACGATACAGTTGGGGCGCTATGATTTCACCGCCAAGCTGTTCCGGTTTAATAAATTGACCAAGATGACTAACGTCAACACGTTCAAGATGTTTGCCGTGAATAACAGGAGTTGCGGCGCCGATAACGTCAAGAGTCTTCCTCACAATTTCCGTGTCGTTCTTACGGAGCCGATTTTCCTGGAGGGATTGCCCTTGTCGGAAAAAGATTCAGAGACGATGCTCCGGCGAATGGAAGACGACGGAAACACCAACCGCCTTCTCTACACGCGCTTCAATTTACGCATTGTCTATATCGATCCTCTGCGCAAGCAAGTAGAGGGAACGGGGCCCGGGGCGACGACGCTCTATTTGCAACATGATTTTAAGGACTATTCAGACATCCGCCTCGATGCTCGTCTGGACTCAATCGATTTTTATACGGATCCGGCGATGACGCATCTTGTGTATGAGTATGCGCCCTATTAAGAACAGGTTCTTCGAACCTGAATAATAACTTGTTCTTCGTCTAATGTTCCCCGAGCGCTTCTGCGCGGACGCGCTGGCGTAGCAGGTCGATGGGGGCAAGATGGCCGCGGCCGTCGGTGTCGAAACACCAGAATGTCCAGCCGTTGCAGGCGGGCAGGCCTTGCACCAAAGCGCCGACTTTGTGGATCGAGCCGATGATGCGGTCGCCGCTGTCGCCTTTGGTATCGGCTTGTAACGTCGCGTCGGCCTTGACCCGCGCGCGGTGGCGATGCCGTTCGTCGAATAGAAATTGGCCGGGACGCAGCAGGCCGCGCTCGAGGATAATGCCGAAAGGAATGCGCGGTTCTTCGCGCTTGGAGAGAGTCGTCAAAGCTTCGATATCCGGTGCAGCACCTGTCATCGCGATGCGACGTTCGGCGTGTTTGGCGTAAGTCTTTTCGCGCTCGATGCCGATATAATGTCGCCCCAGTAATTTCGCCGCAGCCCCCGTGGTGCCGGAGCCGAAGAAGGGGTCGAGGATAACGTCGCCCGGTTTGGTCGAAGACATGATGACGCGATACAGCAACGGCAATGGTTTTTGCGTCGGGTGAACTTTTTCGCCGTCATCCGTGCGCAGGCGTTCTTTGCCGCTGCAAATCGGCAAATGCCAGTCGCTGCGCATTTGCTTGTCGTCATTCATGTTTTTCATCGCTTCATAATTGAAGCAGGGGCGCGCGTCCTTCGATGTAGAGGCCCAGATCAGCGTTTCATGCGCGTTGGTGAATCTTTTGCCACGGAAATTGGGCATCGGATTGCTCTTGCACCAGACGACATCGTTTAAAATCCAGAAGCCCAGATTTTGCAAAATCGTGCCGACGCGGAAGATGTTGTGATAGCTGCCGATGACCCACAGACAGCCGTCGGGTTTTAAAACGCGTTTGGCTGCTTTCAGCCATTCGGTGGTGAAGGCGTCGTAAGCGGCGAAATCGGCGAATTTATCCCACGCGTCATCGACGGCATCGACATGGCTGTGATCGGGGCGCAAAAGATCGCCGCCCAATTGCAGATTATAAGGAGGATCGGCAAAAACCGCATCGACGGAACCCGCCGGTAATTCATTCATGACGCGAATGCTGTCGCCGATCAGAATGCGATCAAGCGGCAGGGCGGAGGCCGAGGGGGATTTGACGGGTTTTTTCGTGATACGGGACATAAGGGGCAGCATTGCCCAGAGAAATTAATAAGAGGTAAAGAGTCTGTGGAATCACTTGGTTATGGGGGTATTGTGGATTACTCCAAGCAAGGCCCCCGCACCCGCAAAAACTAAGACTTGCCAAGCGGCAAGCCTAAGTTTTTGCTCCCTCTCCCTCGAGGGGGAGAGGG
>JBAVWC010000464.1:0-2778 GCA_049697595.1 Alphaproteobacteria bacterium | reverse complement strand
ACCACTTTTCCGTTCCCTGGGGCAGTTCGCCGCCGAGCTATAGGCTTACTATTTTTCCGGCCAATTCTAACTGGATCGTCGCCCCGTCGCCACAGGAGTTGCCTCAACAACCATGAAGTTGTGCGCTGTCCTGTTGGCGATAGACACAAGCCACAGCATGGCAGGAACTTCGACCAACACGCCGACTACGGTAGATAAAGCCGCGCCCGATTGCAGCCCGAACAGGCTGATGGCGACAGCAACAGCCAGTTCAAAGAAGTTGGAACCCCCGATCAACGCGGCAGGGGCAGCTATGTTGTGGGGAATACGAGCCTTGCACATCCAGACATAAGTCAGCAGGAACATGAATATGCTTTGCAGCAGGATGGGAACGGCGATCAGCAGGATAACAAGCGGTTTATCCAGCAGTGTTTGAGCCTGAAACCCGAACAGAAGCACAACCATTGCCAGCAGCCCCATCACGGAATAAGGCTTCAAATGTTCCAAGAGCGAAGGCAGTTTTTGTGGGTTTAGTCGTGTGCGGGTTATGTATCCGGCAACAATAGGAATGATGACGTAGAGGCCAACCGACAACAGCAAGGTTGGCCACGGTACGGAAATGTTGGATACACCAAGCAAGAAGGCAACAATCGGCGCATAAGCCAGAATCATCACAATGTCGTTGAGCGATACCTGTACCAGCGTGTAATTGGCATTGCCTTTGACCAGGCGGCTCCATACAAAAACCATTGCCGTACAGGGCGCAGTGCCCAGCAGGATAAGTCCCGCGACATATTGCTTGGCATCCTCCGGCAGAATAAATGCGGCAAAGATGTGTTGCAGGAACAGGATGCCTAATCCGGCCATGCTGAACGGCTTAATGAACCAATTGATGATGAAGGTAATCACCAATCCTTTAGGATTTTTGCCGACATCCTTGATGGTCGAAAAATCGACATTCACCATCATCGGGTAAATCATTATCCAGATAAGCGCGGCGACGACAAAATTGACATGGGCATATTCAATCCCGGCAATGCTCTGGAACGCCGATGGAAGTAAATGGCCAAGCAACACGCCTGCGCCAATGCACAGGGCGATCCATAACGACAGGAAGCGCTCGAAAAAACCTAGGGTTTGGACTCATAAATCATAGCCAGAAGGCGACGATGGAGGCCAAAAAGACTGCAGCCATGAAGATGTAGGGCTGTCGGTCGTAGCGAGTAGCGACACGGCGGAAGTCTTTGAGGCGGCAGAAGAAGCGTTCGACGCGGTTGCGTGTTTTATAAAGTTCCTTGTCGTAACGATACTGCACGTTCCTGTTTTTCTTGGGCGGGATGATTGGCTTGGCTCCGCGTGATTTGATGAAGTCGCGCAACTCGTCACTATCATAACCGCGATCAGCGATGACGGCAGAGGCTCTGGGCGCAGCCTCCAGACATTCTTTGGCCGGAACGTAATCGCTGACATTGCCTGCAGTCAGAACCAAAACAACGGGACGCCCCTTATCGTCCGTGACTGCGTGAACCTTGCTATTACGGCCTCCGCGCGAGTTTCCTATGCCGCGATCCGCGCCCCCTTTTTACGTCCGCATCCTGCGGTTCTGTGAACTTTGATGTGCGTACTATCGATGGATACACTATCCGGTGTTCCGGCCTCCGCGACCAGCGCCGCAAAAATACGGGCGAACACCCCTTTCTCTCCCCACCGCGCATATCGATTGTAGATTGTTTTGGCGGGGCCGTATTCGGCGGGACAATCTGCCCAAGGCAATCCACGTTTGATGACGTGAATGATACCGCTCAAAACGCGACGATCATCAACGCGAGGCACGCCACGCACATCGTCGGGCAACAACGGTTGTATCTTTTTAAATTGCTCTTCGCTTAACCAGAACAGGTTGCTCATCGGGGGCTCCTAAAAATACACCCCTCGACTGAATCACAGATTCATCCCTTTGTGAATCCTGTTTCTTTTATGGGTCTAAACCCTAATGGTGAGGCATTCATAATTTACCTATCTCGTTCAGTTTGGTTGCTAGAGCGGGTTTGTCTAAATTTTCCGGCAGATTGACCATTGCTTCGACGCGCAACGCAAGGATGCTGAATATACGTTCGAACTCGACTCCGATCTCGGCCTCTGTGCCCTGAAAATGGGCAGGGTCTGCTACGCCCCAATGGGCTTTAACGGGCGCGCCGAAGAAAACAGGGCAAACCTCGCCTGCGGCATTGTCGCAGACGGTGATGACAGCATCCATAGGCTGATCGGCAAATTCGTTCCAGGACTTGCTGCGATAACCTTCAGTGTTTATGCCGTGACTTTTCAGGGTAGCGAGGCTCAGGGGATGGACATAAGCAGACGGATGGCTGCCGGCGCTGAAAGCCTTGAACCTTTCCTTGCCATAATGGTTCAGCAGGCCTTCTGCCATAATGCTGCGGCAGGAGTTGCCTGTACAAAGAAACAGGACATTCAGCATTTGCAGCCTTTCATCAGTTTTTTGACGCCCTTACAGGTGGCCTTGTTGACGGCGCAGCAATTTTCCAAAAGGAAGTTTACCAGCGCTTGCGACATATTGAGATCGGCGCGGTAAATAACCGAACGGCCTTTCTTAAGCGACGTTACCAGACCCGCCGCGCTCAGGTGCGACAGGTGAAAAGAAAGCGTGTTGTGGGGAATGCCCAATTTGTCGCTTATGACTCCGGCGGGTGTTCCCTCCGGCTCATGTTCAACCAGCATCCGAAAAACTTGCAGGCGGGTTTCCTGCGACAGAGACGAAAAGGCTTTGATGGCTTGCTTGAT
>JBAVWC010000463.1:0-1599 GCA_049697595.1 Alphaproteobacteria bacterium | reverse complement strand
GTTCAGGATCAGTGGAAGGCGACACCGACTATCACGGTCACCGGCGGCGTGCGCTATGTCTATCTGCAGGTTCCGTATGAGACCGGCGGCCAGGAGATCGCACCCACCATCAGCATGGACACGTTCTTCCAGAACCGTGTCGAAGGTGCTTCTACTGGAACCCCGTATAACACCCTTGTTCAGTACGCTCCGGCCGGCAAGGCTAACCATGCGCCCGACTTCTGGACGCCCCAGACCAAGAACTTCGCGCCGCGCGTAGCTGTGGCCTGGGCGCCTAACAACAAATTCACCGTGCGCGCCGGCTATGGCATGGCCTATGACCACTTCGGTGATGCTGTCATCGACGCATGGGATTCCGGCGGCGGCTTCAAGTTGAACTCGTCGGTGCTCAATTCCTACGGCACCATCAACAACTCACCGCGCTTCACCAGCTTTACCAGCGTCCCAACGACCACATCAACCGCTACAACTCTGACGCTTCCGTATACGCCACCCTCGAACAGCTTCAACTTCACATCCAACATCAACAGCACACAGAAGACTCCCTACGCGCATACCGCCAACCTCACCCTGGAAACCGACCTCGGACACGGCCTGGTGGTGAGCGCCGGCTATGTAGGCCGCTTCGGCCGCCATCTGCTGCTCAGCTGGGATCCCTCGCAGCCTAACAACCTCTATGATCCGGGCAGCGGCATGACCTACTTCCAGGCCATCGATTACATCGCTCAACTGGCAAACACCAGTGTCAGCCCAGCTTCCGTGCCGAACATGAAGTACTGGCAGGACATCTTCCCCAACGCCACCTTCGCCTATCAGGGAACTACGTACACAGGCACCCAGGCCATCTATGCCAAGGAACTCAGTGAGGACATTGGCAACGAAACGGACATCATTTACCAGTACGATGTATCGACCCCCGCATCGGCCAGCGGATCGACCAATAACTTCTTCTATCCGCAGTACGGCTCCATGTTCACTGAGTCCACCATCGGAACCAGCAACTATAACGGTGGACAACTCTCCGTCCACCAGGCCCTGCGCTGGGGAATTCAGTACGACGTGAACTATACCTACTCGAAATCGATGGACCTCGGCTCCTCGCCGGAACGCTCCGGTACCAGCACCAACCGCATCAGTAACTCGCTGAATCCGGCCGGCAACTATGGCCCGTCCGACTTCGACGTCCGCCACAATGTAACCGGCAACTACGTCGTCAACACTCCCTTCGGCAAGGGCGGAATCTTCTTCACGAATCCGGGCGGCGTGCTCGACCGCATCATCGGCGGCTGGCAGCTCACCGGGGTGATTCACTGGAGCACGGGCCTTCCCTTCACGGCGGGTTCCAGCGTGTACGGCACCAACTTCGCCGCCTCTTCGCAGCTCATCGCTACTCAGCCGATCCCGACCACCGGTCACCACCGGTATGTACCCAACGGAACGAGCTCCTATGACACAGCCTTCGCATCCGATACGCCGACCTCGGCAGCCAACAAGCTGCGCTTCGTCTATCCCGGCGAAGCCGGCCAGCGCAACAACTTCCGCGCTGACGGTTACTTCGACCTGGACAACGGCCTCGGCAAAGACATCCGCACCATCGAG
>JBAVWC010000462.1:0-13474 GCA_049697595.1 Alphaproteobacteria bacterium | reverse complement strand
GCATTCGACCCTGACCGTCGCCGACACCAATGCCTGCGACCTCGACAGCGACGGCGGCATAGCAGGAACCGTTCAGACATCCACGCAACGTTTCGAGGAAGACAGCGCGCACGGGCTGGAAATGGCGCATGACGGCTATCGCCCACGCTTCGGCCTTATGCATCACCGCATCTTGCGGCTTTCCGGCGACGGCGAAGTTTTGACAGGCCGCGATACTCTCCAAGGCAAGCCCGGGCATCCCTTCACGCTGCGCTGGCATCTGCACCCCGATGTCCAAGCTTCCCTTTCGCACGGCGGCCAAACCGCGCTGCTGCGCACCGCATCGGGCGGAGGTTGGCGCTTACGAGTCGAGAACGCCACACTGGCCCTCGAATCCAGCATCTACGGCGGCAGCGCAATCCCCCGCCGCACGATGCAAATCAAAGCCTCAGCAGTCACAGACATGAACGAAACCGCCGTGACATGGAGCCTGACCCGCGAGCGGAAATCGTAGACTTTTTCAATATTTTTCAAACATTTCCATACCTTCTCCTGTCTATTTAAGGACACATTAATATTTATGAGGCATCCTGAAGCGAAATAGGGGTTCATATGCGCATTTTGAAATACGGATTACTGACCGCTGTGGCCGTTGCACTCACGACTGGGGTCAGCGCACAAACAACAACCTACACAGGAAGCGCACCAGTGCTCAACCCAGCGCAGGTTTGGCCGAATTTAACAACAACCTGGCCAGATGGTGTAAATGCTGCAAATTCAACGGTTCCTTGCTATCCCGTTCAAGGTACGCAAACAACGGCTCTCCCGGCCTATGATTGCACGACGTCGAGCGTCGCTTTGAAGAACAGCAGTCTCGCCCAAGGCTATTATACGCCCCTGATCATTCCGACCGGCGCTTGCTACTACGTCACGAACACATCGTCCAACAATTACTTCGTGCCGCTGAGGACGGAAAACGAATGGCTCGCTTTTGCCAATTCAGTCAACGGCCCCCATCCGCCACCGGGGCTCACACTTATTCCCTGCAACGGCCAACCGGGAGCTCCACCCGCCCCCGTTCTGGCGGCTGCCACTCCGCCGGGGTCAACCTCAACAATATTTGGCACTATTGGTGCTGGTGGATCTGGGGCTACCGGCTTTTTGTATAAGCTGACGCCTATACCCGATCCGGCGGCATATCTCGGCGTAGCGGGAAGCATGACGTTGATGACAACAGCAGACAGAGTGGCCCCCTACTCCACAATGCAGCTCAATATCCCGCGTCAGTCGTACACCCTGGGATTCCCTGGCTTTCCTAGCCTTCAGAGCTGGTTCGGCCTTTGCTATGACGGCACATGGACAATACCAGCTGGGGGAGCGGGCGCTTATACAATAGTCGCGACGGTTGACGATGCCGTTGCCGTCTGGATCGATGGAAGATTGGTGGGCGAGGATGATGACGGTAACATTAATTCGAGCATTCTGGCTATGAATACAGGCCTGCCGTACAATACTATCGCCTCCATGCCACCCCTTATTCTGGCCGCTGGGCCGCATAGCATACAAGTTATGTATTATCAGGGCTGGCCAGTGTCCCTGGGCCTTCAGCTTTGGGCGGTTCCGCCTACCGAAACTACTTATGTGAGTGGTACCGTTCCGGCCAGCACGGACATCATGCAATTGACCGCACCAATTGGCACACCGCCGATAGCCTGCCCGTGAGCGAATGTTTACAGGCAATGAAGGGCTACCCCCTTCGTTGCCCCATCTTTTATCCCGCGAACGGAAAACCCAGCCTTTTCTTGGCATTATATGCCGCCGCCCCGGCGAAAGCTTCCCCCACCCCAATACAACACATTGATTTTCCATAATATATTTTTGGCACGGCATATGCATTTAATCCGGCATGAGGCGCGATGGGCGTGCCTCCTGATTAAACCGGGTGACTACGATGGCCGTAACAGGACTCGTTCTTCTCTCCAGCCAAATGGCGCTGCAGCGGTCGGTAGACATTATCGCCAATAACATCGCCAATAGCAGCACGACCGGGTTCAAGCGCGAAGGCATCGCCTTCGACACCGCCTTGAAACATGCGGGCGGCGGCGGGGCAATGGGCAGCACCAGCTATGTGTATGACAAAGCCACCTACCGCGACTCGAGCCCCGGCACCATTTCTACGACCGGCAACCCGCTTGATTTTGCGATACAAGGGCCCGGCTATTTCCAAATTCAGACGCCGCAGGGAGTTCAATACACCCGCGACGGCGCGTTCCGCACCAATGCGCAGGGGCAGCTTGTAACCTCGACCGGCATGCCGGTGCTCGACACCGCCCAACAACCAATCGCCTTTCCCGATGATGCGAAGAACATCACCATTTCCGGCGACGGTTTCGTCACGGCGCAAAGCGGCACCGGCGCAACCCGCGCGCAATTAGGAAAAATAAGCGTCGTAACCTTTGCCGACGACCAGCAGGTAGTCCCGGCGGGCGGCGATTTACTGACCACGACACAGGCACCCATACCGGTGACGACTAATCCGCTTGTCCAAGGCGCGATTGAAGAATCCAACGTCAAGCCGATCAGCGAGATCACCGATTTGATCGCGGTTCAGCGGGCCTATGAACAATCGACAAACATCGTCGGCAACGACAATACGCGTCTGACTAATGCGATCAATGTCTTGTCGCAAGTATCGTAACAACGTTAACAGAAACAACGAAGGTGTAACATGAGAGCTCTATCAATCGGCGCCACAGGGATGGAAGCCCAGCAGTTGAACACCGAAGTCATCTCGAACAATATCGCCAACTCCTCGACCACGGGGTTCAAGGCGTCGCGCGTCGAGTTTCAGGATTTGCTGTATCAGAACATGCGTACCGTGGGTTCGGCATCATCCGACACCGGCACGCTGTTGCCTTCGGGTTTGCAGGTCGGCCTTGGCGTCATGCCCGCCGCGACTTACCGCATCAATACGCAGGGCAATCTCTCGGTCACCAACAACCCGCTCGATCTCGCAATCAACGGCCTCGGGTTTTTTCAGGTACAAATGCCTGACGGCACGACCTCCTATACCCGCTCCGGTTCGCTCCAGCTAAACGCCACGGGCCAGATCGTCACGGCAGACGGCTATCCGGTTTTGCCAAGCATCACCATACCGACGACAGCAACCGCAGTTACCGTCAACTCCAGCGGTCAGGTGCTTGCCACGATTGCGGGCCAGGTCGCCCAGCAAACTTTGGGGCAATTTCAGTTGGCCAATTTCATCAATCCCACCGGCCTGGAATCAATCGGTAATAATTTGATGAGACAAACCGACTCGTCCGGCTCGCCTATCGCCACCAACCCGGGAACTTCCAGCGCCGGCACGATCGTGCAGGGTTCGCTGGAAACGTCGAACGTCGATATCGTGACCGAAGTCACCAACCTCATCGCCGCACAGCGCGGCTATGAAATGAATTCCAAAGTCATCACCACGGCCGATCAGATGATGAGCACCACCAATCAGATGAAAGCGTAACAGGGAGGCTGGCCATGAACAAAAACACACGCATTCTTCTGGCCACGTGGCTCGTCCTTTCCGGCAGCGCGGGTTCTCCTACGCCCGCCCTCGCCGATGCCGCCGTCACGCTCAAACCGCAAGTGGAACTCAACCGGTATGCCGTAAGGCTCAGCGATTTGTTCATCGGCGTTCCCGCCGAAATCGACCGCGATATCGCGCAAGCGCCGCCGCCCTGCAAACCCGCCGTCTACAGCAAAGCGGTTCTGGACAAACTGGCGGACATCTATCGCCTCGATTGGCAGGCGCAAGGACAAACGGATGGGCAAACGACGGATCACGTGATCGTCACTTCGGCCTGCACCCGCATCACCAGCGACATGATCCGCGCATCGGTCATCGCCAAAATAAAGGCCGAATCCAACGCCAAGGATCGCACTTTCGAAATCGCTTTCGACATGCGCAATCTTGAAGTCGATCTGCCCGCCGACCAAAATCCGGATTTCCAGTTGGAAAATTTCTCCTACGATCCGACCAGCAAGAATTTTCACACCGACCTGACCGCGCAAACGCCGCGCGGTCCCTACAGCATGACAATAACGGGCCATGTCGCAGTTAAACGCAACGTCCCTATTCTGGCGCGCAGACTAGAAGGCGGCACCACAATCGGCATGGAAGATCTGGATTGGATTCAGGTTCCCGAAGAACGCATCACCGCCGATGTCGTCACTGAAACCAGCCAGTTGATCGGCCACGAATTGCGCCGCGACACAGGCGAAGGCGAGATTTTCCGTTCGCACGACATTGTCCCGCCACGCCTCGTCCAACGCGGTTCGCTGGTCATGATGAGAATTGAAACGCCCTATATCACCGTCACGACCCAGGGCAAATCCCAGCAAGACGGCGCAGAAGGCGATACGATCCGCGTCGTCAACACGCAAAGCAACCGCGTCGTTGAGGGGGTTGTCACCGGCCCCGGCACTATTGAAATCCGCACCACGCGGAAAATCGCTTCAGCAGAGTAGGAGACTCGCTATGGCCAAAATGATGACCAAAAAAATCCTTCTGACAGCGGCGGCTTTGCTATCGCTGTCTGCCTGCAACGCTTTCGACCGCGTATCCGAAGTCGGCGATCAACCCCACATGGCCTCGATCGAAGATCCGACGCACCGCGACGGCTATACGCCCGTCAAGATGCCGATGCCCGCTCCTTCGTTGAACGAAACCCAAGCCAATTCCCTGTGGGAACCAGGCGGTCGCGCCTTCTTCCGCGACCAGCGCGCAGGACGCGTCGGCGATATTCTGACCGTCGTCGTCACGATCAACGACCAGGCACAAATCCAGAACGAAACGCAACGTTCGCGCACCAGCAACGACTCGGCCAACCTGACCAATTTCTTTGGCCTGGAAAGCAAGCTGAGTTCCGTGCTGCCCGCAGCCGTCAGCCCCGCCAGCCTCGTCAATATGGGCAGCACAAGCACCAATGACGGCAAGGGTTCAATCGACAGGCAGGAACAAATCGATTTGCGCGTAGCCGCGACAATCATTCAGGTTTTACCTAACGGCAATCTGGTTCTGGAAGGCAAGCAGCAAGTCGGCGTTAATTACGACATGCGCGAATTGGACATTCAGGGGATCATCCGACCCCAGGACGTCGCCGCCGACAACACGATCACCTACGATCAGATCGCAGAAGCCCGCATCAATTACGGCGGCAAGGGCAACATCAACGACATCCAACAGTCGCGTTATGGCGAGCAGTTGCTTGATATCGTGATGCCGTTCTAATCCTCCCCCGATCTTAGCCCCTTTTTCTCTCTAATGGAGAAAGAGGGGCTTTCGGATGTTTACTCCTCAATTTAACCGATTGTTAATGCCGCAGATTTGCCCTCATCCCGTGCAAAATGCCGTTTTATTGCGCTTTTTACATATGTCAAACACCCGTCCGGCTTTTATGAAAAATTAAGGACAGTCTGCAATTATGATATCGCTGTTAACCAAGGGCGTATCCCCTATGACCGAGCCACTTTCCATTACCGATCTTTTATCGGCATCCGGCGATATTGCCTATGACTGGAATTTGCTGAGCGACAACATCGTCTGGTTCGGCGCGTGGGAAAAAGTCTTTGAAGGAGATGTTCCGCCGCAGGATTCACAAGCACTTTATCATGTCCTGCATCCCGATGATCGTCATATTGTTTTCAGCGGCGAAGTGAACACGATCGACCGCCAATTTCGCGTCACGCGCCCCTCGGGCGGCATTATATGGGCGCATGAACGCGGCAAAAGCGAAAACGACGGTCAGGGCAAACCCATACGCCAATGCGGCGTGTGGCGCATTATCGACCAGCCGGCCCAAGGCCTTTCCCCCGCCGAAGCGCAGCACCGCGATAGTCTGACAGGATGCTTTAAACGCCGCGCCTTGCAATCGCAATTGGCGCGCGTCATCGAAAACGCGAAAATCGCCCGGCGTGTCGGCGCCTATCTGGTCGTCAGCGTCGATAAAATGTCTTTTGTCAACGAGGCCATCGGCACCGATGCCGGCGATGCCGTTTTGCGCGGCGTAGCAACGCGGCTGGGGCAATTGATCCCGTCACGCGCGACGTTAGGGCTCGTGGGCGGCGATGTTTTCGGCATCCTTATGCCCGAACCGCTGGGCAATGATTTACAAGTGCTCGCCGAACGCATCATTCAGGATTTTCGCGACGCGCCGGTTATCGCCGCCAATGCGCCGATGCATATCACCGTTTCCGTCGGCGGCGTGCGCCTGCCGACCGTCGCCAAGAATCCCAACGAAGCGATGATATTCGCCGAGCAGGCCCTGCATATGGGCCGCCAGCGCGGACGCAACAATTTCGTCGAATATATCGACAGCCCCGAACGCGCGCAGGAAAACCGTCAGTTGCTTGAATTGAGCGAGCGCATCAAACGCGCGTTCAAGCATGACGGATTCCGCCTCGCCTATCAGCCGATTATCGAAGCCGCCAGCGGCATGCCGGTTTGCTACGAAGCTTTGGTGCGCATGTTCGCCGACGACGGCAAACCAATTTCCGCCGCCTTGTTCGTGCCGGCGATCGAACAAATGGGATTGGCGTTCGAACTCGACAAGCTGGTGCTCGACCTCGCCGTGCGCACGATGGAAGAAATGCCATCGCTCAGCCTCGCGATCAACGTCTCCGGCCTTACGGCATCGCAAGCCGATTGGCCGGAGCATCTGAACAAGGTTCTGGAATCTCGCCCCGAAGTCGCGCGACGCCTGATCGTCGAAATCACGGAAACGGCGGCGCTTGTCAATATCGCGGAAACCCAGCGTTTCTCCGAAGTGCTGCGCAGTCTGGGCGGGCGAGTCTCGCTGGACGATTTCGGCGCGGGCGCGACATCGATCCGCTATTTGCGCGAGCTGGGATTGTCGATCATGAAAATCGACAAGGATCTGCTCAATGATATTCTAACCAACAAGGAACAGCAGCATCTGGTAACGGTGCTGATCGAACTGGCGCACGGCCTCGGCATCCAAACCGTCGCCGAGGGCGTAGAAACCGAAGATGTCGCCACATGGCTGCGCGGCGCGCGCGTCGACTACATGCAAGGCTACTACTTCGGCAAACCCTCCCTGGAACGCCCCGCCGGAGAAGTCGCAGAAGTCTCGTTGTTCCCGCCTAAGACCGCGTAAACTTCCCCTACTTCAAATCCCGCGCCACTTCCGGCGCGAGCAAAATCTTCTCGATGCGAGTGGCTTCGGCGAAACTTTCATCGGCGACGAATTTGATCTTGGGCACGTGGCGCAATAATACCGACTTGGCGATCGCGTGACGAAAGAACCCTGCCCCGTCATTCATCGCGCGCACCGTCTCTTTTAATTTCTCGCCGCCCAATGGCATGACATAAACAGTAACGTTTTTCAGATCGGGGCTGACTTTGGCTTCGGTCACGGTAATGGTGGGCGGGTTCAACCCCGGCGGCCACGGCACATCGCCGCGCAACAGGATAGACGCCAAAGCATGTCGAATTTCTTCACCGACGCGAAGCTGTCTTTGAGAACGCATAATAATCACCGAACAATGAAGAACCGGGAAACATATACCCCGAGTTCATTTACAATACCGAAACTCTGGCAAAGGATATCAATAGCCGTTGACCAGCAAACTCTTCAACGTCTTCATTTCTTCCAATGCGCGGCCTGTGCCGAGCGCGACGCAGGACAACGGATCTTCGGCAATCGAAACCGGCAAGCCCGTAGCGTGACGCAGGACGAGATCGATGTTGCGCAACAACGCGCCGCCGCCCGTCAAAACGATACCCTTATCGACGATGTCGGCGGCAAGTTCCGGCGCCGTATTTTCCAAAGCAACCTTAACCGCTTCCAAAATCGCGCTGACAGGTTCGGCCAAACTTTCGGCGACCTGACGTTCGGTAATAACGATTTCCTTGGGCACGCCATTCATCAAATCGCGGCCCTTGATTTCGGCCACGCGGCCTTCGCCGTCTTCAGGCGGGCAAGCGGAACCGATTTCTTTCTTGATACGCTCGGCGGTCGATTCACCGATCAGCAGATTATGATAACGGCGAATGTAGTTGATGATCGCTTCGTCCAGCTTATCGCCGCCGACGCGCACGGAACGCGAATAAACAATGCCGCCCAACGACAACACCGCGACTTCCGTCGTGCCGCCGCCGATATCGACAACCATTGAACCCGTAGGTTCCGTCACCGGCAGCCCTGCCCCGATTGCGGCGGCCATAGGTTCCTCGATCAAAAACACGCGGCGCGCGCCTGCGGATTCCGCCGATTCCTGAATCGCGCGGCGTTCAACTGCCGTCGATCCCGACGGAACGCAGATGATAATTTGCGGATTGGCGAAGCTGCGGCGGTTGTGGACTTTGCGAATGAAATGCTTGATCATTTCTTCGGCGACTTCAAAGTCGGCAATAACGCCGTCGCGCAGAGGGCGAATGGCTTGAATATTTCCCGGCGTGCGGCCCAGCATCAGCTTGGCTTCGTCACCAACAGCCAGCACGTGACGTTTGCCTTTGTTATGCGCAATCGCGACAACCGAAGGCTCGTTCAGGACAATGCCGCGCCCTTTGACATAGACCAACGTGTTGGCCGTGCCCAGGTCGATGCCCATATCGGCAGAAAACATACCTAAGAGATTGGAAAACATAGATTCTACTCGAAGCAGAGGGTTCGTTGATAGCTGAACGGACTTTCTGACACCGTAACGGTTTTTTCGCAAGAGGTTTAATTGGTATGGCATATGTTGGCAACAGGCTGAAATCCCTATATAACCAGCGGCAATTGAGATTCAGCGCAAACAAAGGGATTTAAAATGGCACGAGCAGCTTCTTATGATGTGGATGATGTAACCCTTGCGGCAATCGCGGAAATGAAGAAAGCTTTCGGCGTCCGAACAAATTCTCAAGTCATTCGCAAAGCACTGGCCTTGGCGAGGGTCGCGGCCCAAGAATCACACTTGGAGGATGGGCAGCGTATATTTAAGATCGTTCAACCCGGAACTGGCAAGCTATTGAACGTACTTCTCAACGGCTAGTCCTATTGGAAAAGACGCATATGGCAGTAATCATTTTAGAAGGCGTCGATAAAGCTCACGATGAAGCCATTGATGCAGCCTGGGATTTCGCAGAGCTGATGATTGAACAAAGGCATAACGCTTCTGTGAGAGATACCGCAAAGAGCAAGGAAGCCCCCACGGCGCCTTCGACAGAAAACAGCTTTACTTTTTGCGCCAACTTAAGAAGTTAGAACCGCATTCTGCATAACGGTCAGTTCCGCAATGCCCTTTTGCGCGAGCGCGAGCATCGAATGGAACTGGGCCTCGGAAAAAGGCGCATGTTCTGCCGTTCCCTGAATTTCAACAATGCCGCCCGCGCCGGTAAGAACGAAATTGGCATCGACTTCAGCCGTGGAATCTTCTGCATAATCAAGATCGAGCACTGGCGTACCCCGATAAATCCCGCATGAAATCGCGGCAACCGAGCTGGTGAGCGGATTGGCCGCCAACCGTCCGGTCTTCATCAAATAACGGCAAGCCAACCCCAAAGCGACATACCCACCTGTGATCGACGCGGTGCGCGTGCCGCCGTCGGCCTGAATCACATCGCAATCGACTTTGATCTGAATTTCGCCGAGCAATTTTCTGTCCACCACCGCGCGCAAGCTGCGGCCAATCAGGCGTTGAATTTCCTGCGTACGGCCTGACTGTTTGCCTTTGGCGGCTTCGCGGTCCATACGTTCCGCCGTCGCGCGCGGCAACATGCCATATTCAGCCGTGACCCAGCCGAGGCCTGTATTGCGTAAAAACCCCGGCACTTTTTCATCGACGCTGGCGGTACACAACACATGCGTATCCCCACACTTCACCAGACACGACCCTTCGGCATATTTGGCAAAACCGGGTTCAAGAGAAATGGAACGCAATTGGTCGAGGGCGCGGTTAGAAGGACGCATGTTGATGCCAGAGACTGAGGGTTAAGATGCAGAGCGAACTAGCTATCACGCTTAGCCAAAGTGAACAAGTTTTCCACCATTAACCCTATTTTTCCCGGCTTTTTGTAATGAAACTATTTTTTCATCGGCATTTTTATGTTTAAATGACCGCAGCTTATAAATGAGGAAGTATTACCAATGACAGACAAAAAAAGCCCCCTCTTGACCAAAGCCTTCCACACGGGCGCCTGCGTTACCACCCTCATCGCTCAGGTAAGAATTGTCCCGGAGCAAGCGGCGATGGCGGGGCGCTATAAAGTTGTCTTCTTCTCAAACAAGACTGCAACAGAAGGAGAAACGGTCATCGCCGAACGAGAAACAGGACATACCGTGGCTACAGGCCTCAAACTTCTGGACGCCCTTACTGTCTCCGCAGCAAAAGTAGCAACACTCAAAACACACGGATGGCAACCTGTCTCAGGAATCGAAGTCGAACATGAAACGACGGCAATAGTCCCTCTACGACAAAAATTTATCCCGACATTCGTGCCAGCCTAGAACCTATTTACGGCCCAACCGTCAAACAGCTCTTGCTATGCTGAACCAGATAGGAACACACGCTTTGCGCGGTTCTCTTGTCGAGCGACATCAAGCGCGCGCGAAACATGACAGCGCCTCCCGCCGAAACCTTCTCCACTTGCGATTGCCCACCGGAAAGCAACGCGGGCATGCTGCCAATCAGGCTAGCCAGAGCTTGCTGCCCAATCGCCTCATCGCTATAGGCACCTATCTGGATACCCCAATTTTTGCCGCCCTTTGGTAAGGGAGCTGGGCGCTGAACCACTTGCTGCACAGGAGGCTGGGCTTGCGTTTCGTCCTGATCCTGAGCGGCGGGTTGCGGCGCTAGCGCATCGCGCGACGGGAAAATTGCGGCGACTTTGGCAGGCAACGCTACATATTCGCCATTCTCGGCATCGTTGCTGTCACCCTCTCCGACAGCCGGAGAAATGCGCCCGGTACGCGCTTCGGCTTCCGCAGCTTCAAAACTTTGGTCGAGCAGTTGCGCCATATGATTATCACGCGCAACGGCAGAACGTCCGCCGAACACAACGCCGATCAAGCGCAAATTGCCGTGCTTCGCCGACGCGACAAGATTGAATCCCGATGCGCGGATATAGCCGGTCTTGATGCCGTCCATACCGTCATAACGATCCATCAGATGATTATGATTGTGATGATATATCCCGGCATAGGTAAAACTGTCGTGGCTGAAATAAGGATAAAACCGTGGATAATGTTGAATAAGAGCCGCGCCCAAAATCGCCATATCATGCGCGGTCGTTACCTGTTCCGGATCGGGCAAGCCCGACGGATTGCGGAAGATCGTCTGACTCATGCCCAGCGCGCGAGCCTGTTTCGTCATCAAGCGGCCAAAACCTTCTTCGCTGCCGCCCAATGTTTCGCCGATCGTCACGGCGGCGTCGTTGGCAGATTCCGTAACGATGCCGAGAATGGCATCCTCGACGCGAATATGCTGCCCCGCATGCAGACCTAGCTTGGAGGGCGATTGATAAGCCGCGTTTTCGGAAACGACCATATATTGATCAAGCCCCAAACGCCCGGATTCCAACGCCTGAAACGTAATATAGAGCGTCATCATTTTGGTCAGCGAAGCCGGGTGGCGCAGATCGTCGCCGTCGACATCGTGAATAACCCGCCCTGTCTCCGCATCGATAACGATATCGGAATAGCCCGCCCCGCGATCAACCCCCGCGTGATGATGATGCGCATGATGCGGTGTGTGGTGACGCTTTTTAGCCTCAGCCTCATGCGGGCTCAGAACCAGCGCCAGCATTATCGTAAATAAGGTGAGGTTGCGTATTTTCATGCCGGGCTAGTGTCCTTGGAGCGATTCGTTCGTGAGTTCTATAAGAATCCCGATCTTCACTTGAATGCAAGGAATAACTCACAACAACCCATTCCAGATTGTCTTTTATCCACGAGGCTGAATCAGCGGTTGCATAACTGACGGCTTCTGAGCGGCACCCGAAGGAGGGGCTATGGAAGACAGCATCTTATCACGCCCAGCCGCTTTGAAACTCTTATTCAGCAAACCCATCATATCCTGTTTAAGCTTTGCCGAGGTATGCTCCCCCACAATGACAGCGAGCACCTGCTTATCCCCCCGTATGGCCAGCACAGCCAGATTATGCCCTGCGTCGCAGGTAAAACCCGACTTGCCATCCACAACGCCGTTCCAGCCTAACAACGGATTATAATTGTGATAGGTCGCGTTCTTATAGGTATTGTTTTCGTAACGGGGGTAAGTAAAAGTCTGTCGTCCGAAATAGGCCGAGAAGAGTTGCGGAAAATCCCGCCTCAAGGCCTGCATTATTTTTATCAGATCGCTCGCCGAGGTTAGCTGGTCTTTATTGGGCAATCCCGACGGATTCACATACTCCGTATTTGTCATGCCCAACGCATGCGCCTGCCGGGTCATCTCTTGGGCAAAATTCCCCCCGGTGCCTCCCAACGCTTCGGCAAACACCATGACGGCATCATTGGCAGACTGTACCGTCGCGCCCCAAAGAGCATTTTCCACAGTGATCGTATCCCCGGCGCGCAAACCCAAATTGGTCGCCTGTTGGCTCGCCGCGTTCTTGGAGATGGGCAGAGCATCCGTTAATTTAAGACGCCCCGATTTCAGCGCCTTAAAAACCTCATAAACCACCATCATTTTAGTTAGCGAAGCCGGATGTTGTGTATGCTCAGCATTATCGTCATACAGCACCCTCCCGGTCTTCCCATCGACGGCTATTGAAGAAAGGGTCACATTTGGATTTACGATGCAGTGCGGTCCACTGTACACCGCATGGGAAGGCACCTTGTTCTCCGCGTATGCATCCCCCGAAAGAGAGACGGAATTATGCCGCCCGCCGGCATCGGTAACCCGGGGAACCAAAGAAACAGCCGCCGCAACAAATAACGCACTAATACCGCACTTTTTCATGTGCAAACGATACGCCAATTTATGAATTTAGGAAAGCGCATTATCTTCCCGCAAGCCGGGTTTTGCCTGCAACCCACCCGCTATATGTCGATTCCGCAGCATGAATAACTAAAAAAATAGTTAACACCCCTTGAAACGGGAGAGGATATGGCTTATCTCCACTGCAGATTAGGGCAAATTGCCCTTTAACCTTAAGGAGATGTCTTATGAAGTTCCGTCCCCTGCATGACCGCGTTGTCGTTCGCCGTTTAGAAGGCGATATGAAGACCGCCGGTGGCATTATTATCCCCGATACCGCCAAGGAAAAGCCACAAGAAGGCGAAATCGTCGCCGTTGGCCCGGGCGCACGCGATGAATCCGGCGCGATTGTCGCGCTGGACGTTAAAGCTGGCGACCACGTGTTGTTCGGCAAATGGTCGGGCACCGAAGTCAAGATCGACGGCGAAGACCTGTTGATCATGAAAGAATCCGACATCATGGGCGTGATCCAACTGTCGGCGAAAGCTAATAAGGCCGCTTAAGAAAGCGGGGGAGTTTAAGG
>JBAVWC010000461.1:0-7604 GCA_049697595.1 Alphaproteobacteria bacterium | reverse complement strand
GCCCAATGCTATCGATGCAAAAATGTGGAAAGAAGCCGCCTGCATTACAGTGGATGTTCGTCTTCAAGATGGCCTTACGACTGCCGGGAAAATATGTATGGCTTTCGATAAAAAATCTTCCCCGCGCGAAGTCTTCTTTCATGCCAATTATGATAATGACCCGCACGACCCTCTAGCGAGAGTTTTAATGCGCGCAGAAATGCGGTCGCGCGGCCTAGGTTAAATTTCCGGGAACAGGCAGGATAGGCTTGCCGGGCGCAGCGGGCAAACGCGGGTGCAACCCATGGGCCGCCGCCAAAAATTCGCGCACATTCTTGATGAGAAAATCGGCATGCGGATACTGACCGGGGGCGATGATCTTGTCGCCCGTAATCAGCACCGTTATCATCCCCAACGCTTTGGCATGAACCAGATTGATGGGTGTGTCCTCGATCATGAGTGTGCGCGCGGCTTGAAAACCTTCGCGATCAAGAACATGCACATACGGCTTGGGAGAAACAGCTTTCGATTCCCCGATTTCTGCGCAGGTATAAATGCTCTTATTCGGGAAATGCCTGCGGAGTTCCAATTGATCGAGAACGCGATAAGCCCACACACGATCAGCCAGCGTCAGCATAGCGCGAGGCATATGAAATTTGTCGAATTCAGCCGCGATGCCTTCGTTGGAAACTTCCAGATTTACCACTGCATGATGATGAAAGGCCGCATGCAGAATCTTTTCATCGATGCCATAGCGAACAGCAAAGACACGGGTGTTGGAGCCGTGTTCTTTGTATGATTCACACCCAAGCTTAAACGCCTCGTCGAATGAAAGGCCGGGCACAAGCTGCTGCCCCACATGAGCGGCGGCGTGGGCGCAAGCATCCTCCATTTTCTTCGTAATGCTATAAGTAACCCCGTCATTGTCGAAAATAACAAAATCGCAATTCGCAATCGCGTCGGAGAGTTTTTTGTGTGTCGCGGCTTCCATGCTGTTGGCTTACGCGGGCTTTACGGTATTCGCGCACGAAGCCCCGGCAGCAGGCGCCGTCGTTCTCGCGGCATAGTCGTCGATCTGAGCCAAAATCGTGTTTTTACGATCATCTGGCAGGAACGAGCCTGTAATGGAATTGCGTGCTAAGGCTATGCAATCTTCACGACCGATAATGCCCGCATCCGTCAACGCCGTGTAATTATCGGCGACATAGCCGCCGAAATAGGCTGGATCGTCGCTGTTGATCGTCGCCTTCAGCCCTTCCTTGAGCATCGTCGGAATGGGGTGTTTTTTCATATCATCGACGACGCAAAGCTTGAGATTCGAAAGCGGGCAAACGGTAAGCGTCATTCCTTCCGCCGCAAGACGTCGCGTCAACGGCGCGTCTTCCAGCGACCGGTTGCCGTGATCGATGCGCGCGACTTTCAGAATGTTCAGCGCCTGATGGATATATTCGGGCGGCCCTTCTTCGCCCGCATGCGCCATAAGCTTCAACCCCAGCGCCTCGGCCCGCGCAAAAACGCGCGCGAATTTTTCCGGTGGGTGCCCGACTTCGGATGAATCCAACCCCACGCCAATAATCTTGTATTTTGCATCCTTCAAATAAGGCTCTGCCATCTTCAGGCTGGCGAAAGCCTGATCTTCCGGCAAATGGCGCAGGAAACTGTGAACCAGGAACACCGACATTCCGAAACGATCTTCCGCGTCTTTTGCCGCGCGGCTTAATCCGCCAATCACCTCGCTATAGGGAACGCCGCGATCGGTATGCGTTTGCGGATCAAAAAATATTTCTGTATGCCGAACATTGTCTTCATGCGCGCGTTCGAAATAAGCCGCCGCAAGATCGTAAAAATCCTGCTCCGTCCGCAATACATTTGCGCCCTGATAATAAATATCGAGGAAGTCCTGAAGATTGGAGAAACTGTACGCTGCGCGCACTTCGTCCACGGTCTTGAATGGAAATTCCGCGCTTCCCGGCTGGATGCCGTTGCGCTGTGCCAGTTTGAACATCAATTCGGGTTCCAAAGAACCTTCGATATGCAGGTGCAATTCCGCTTTGGGCAAATTCTTGGCAAAATATGTCAGATAAGTATCGGTCATTAAAATCTCCGTTCAGAAAATTATATCGAACAGGCTTTATTATAATCCTAGCGCGAAAGCAATATGAAGGGCATTAGCGCCTTTCCTTCAAACAGGCCGAAATGACAAAAATACATTATTTTTCAATATGTTATTAAAGCAACCTGAACTTCCCCAAAAACCTGAAGTTTATATCATCGCCATTCCGCCGTTAATATGCAGCGTTTGCCCCGTGATATAGCGCGCGTCCTCGCTGGCGAGGAAGGCGACGCCTGCGCCTATGTCTTGCGGGGTGCCCATAGATCCGGCGGGGATGTTGGCGAGAATCTTGGCTTTCTGGTCGTCAGTCAGGACTTCGGTCATCGCCGAGGCGATAAAGCCCGGCGCGACGCAATTGACCGTGACATTGCGCGAGGCGATTTCCTGCGCCAAAGATTTGGTCATGCCAATCAACCCGGCTTTAGACGCCGCATAATTAGCCTGTCCGCCGTTGCCCGTGACGCCGACCACCGAAGTAATGCTGACAATGCGCCCCCACCGGCGCGACATCATGCCTTTGAGCGCGGCGCGCGACAGGCGGAAAGCGGCGGATAAATTGACATTGATAACGGTGTCCCAATCTTCGTCCTTCATGCGCAAGGCCAGCCCGTCGCGGGTCAGCCCGGCATTGTTGACAAGGATATCGACGCCGCCGCCCAATTGCGCCTCGGCCTCTTTCAGCAACACAGCGGGAACGGCAGGGTCGGACAGGTTTCCGGCAGCGACAAACGCGCCGTCACCCAATTCCGCTTTCAATGCGTTCAGTGCATCGATTTTGGTTCCGGACAGAACGACTTTGGCGCCCTGTGCGTGCAAGGTCTGCGCGATGGCCTTGCCCAAACCGCCCGAAGCGCCCGTGACCAAAGCATTTTTACCAGCAAGAGAGAACATGTGGGATTTCCATAATGATTTCCGGGAACATCCCAAATTTCACGGAACAAGACAAGAAGAATTGATAGGAAAAAGACGTGTTTAAATATTCAGTATGTACGAAACCTCGAATGAAGGTCGTGGGTCAAACGGTTATTCCACCATAGGCGCGACGACGACCTGGCATCGGTGCCCGTCAGCCACAAAGGGAAGGATCATTTTCGTATCGTTCTGATACTGGCTGGAAAGCTCCCGCGTATGTTCCAGGATACGGGGAATTTCCATGCAGTAATGACGCCCCATTTTATTGACGGCCGTTTTGAACGAGCCATAAATCATATTGGATATTTCTGCGGCGGCATCATTGAGGATTTCGATATTTTTATCGTCAACAATACCATAAGCGTCGATAGCTTTGGCGATCGTTTCATAGCTGAAAGCAAGAATAAACGTACCACACGACGCTCCGTTCTCTTTCATATCGATCGTGCAAGCGACAAATGGTTCCAGAGCAAGGGGCCCTTTCTCGAGACTCCAGGATTCCATGCGTGTGGAAATTTTGAACGTGTCGTTCAATGTCGTTTCGATAGCAATGCGCAGGGCTTTGGCAATTTCCTTGTTCATGCGCTCCTGATCCTTCACTGCTTCACGGCGGGCGAGATCATTACCTAGGCCCCCTTTTTATTTTGGCGCCACAAAGCAATGTCCTCAAGCTTTTTGCCTATCATTTCCGGTTTAACCGGTTTGACGATATAGGTGGTAGCGCCAGCATTAAGCGCTTTGACAATATTGGTGTCTCCGGATTCGGCAGATAACATGACGATAGCCGTATCGTCATGCTTTTTGTCTGCGCGACAGGCGACCAGAAGATCGTAACCATTCACTTCGCCGGGCATGCTCCAGTCGAGAAAAACCGTGTGATAGGCTGTCCCGGCGTCAGCGGCTTTTTGAATAATGGCAAGTCCATCCTTGCCGTTCGCAGCCATATCAACATGCGACGCGCCCAGAGCCTTAAGTGTCGCTTCTACCATCCGCTGAAGAAAAGAATGGTCGTCAACAACCAAAAACTTTTGTTTATCAAGATCCATTAATGGCACTCCGGCAGACGCGGCAGGCAGATTTTGTATGGCTTTACGTTACATGAGCTGCATTAAACCCTAGCGCTCAACTCCATACATAAAAAACACGGGGAAGGTTAATAAATACCTAAAAGTCGAACATACCGACGAGACAATATAATTTGTTGGCTATTGCGCATTTGGGGGCCGGTCATCATCACATAACGGGATACTCCCAACTCCACATCAACGAGGATGCGGTGCTGTAGAACGACAGGAAGCATTGTATAACGCCTCCCCCTCGAAAACACTGTGTTTTTCGGGGGCTTTGGAACCGTGTGGAACGGAGCGGAACTGTGAAATGGTCGGAGACAAGATTCACATTTAAGCAATAACCGCAAGCAATTTCATATGTTTATCAAAACAGAAAATGCGCTTACCCGCAGCCATACCCTTTGAGAATCGAGATTCAAACTGACTCATTTTATTAACAAAACCATCCCAAATTTTAACGATTAACGCAAGAGAAATTGATATGAAAATCCCCCTGCCCTTCTCTTGGGCATTTCAAAAAACGGGAGATTTCAGCCATGTCCCCACGCGACAATTTCACAGAACAAGCACAACGCTTGCTGCAACAGAAAACCAGTATGCTCGAAGATGAAATTCTCTCTTTCTGGCGCGTGTATGAGCCGAAGAAGGTGGAAGAATTTCTTTTCCATCAAATATTGAGGAGAGCGTTGAAACAGCAAGCCAGCGATTTGATTGCCGTTCAAAGAACGATGGAAGAAATGGAACAACTGCCGCCGCCTTTGGCGAAGATGGAAGCGTGGCGAAATCTGATGCGGATTGAAGAGGAAGAAGATGAAGCCGACAAAGAAGCGGATTGGGGGCCGTGGCGAGAAGAATATCGCAAAATCATGGATTCTAATTTGTGATTTTTGTTAACCAAAATTAACCATAATCGCCTTGAGAGATTTGGGCAGTTTGATATTTATTTTCGGCACGGTCTGGTGCAGTCTGGCACGGTGTGACGCTGGTTAAAGGTATGCTTGTGTCAGGAATGCCTGTTTTACAGTCGATTTTGCTTCCCTTTTGGCAAATTCTAATGTAGACTGTTTTTATTATTGGAGTTTTGTGTATAAAATTCTGGAATAGGCAGCCGCCGCAAGGCGGTTTTTTCATGCCCGCTTTTCATTCTTCTTCTACGGGGCATTCTCCAGAAATTGCCAAGCAGACATCTTTGCGAAATTGCAGATTGATGGCGTATGGCGTTAATTCACGTTTGAGACAATCATATTCGATGATCGGATGCGGCGAGCGCACCCCTTTTATCTGTTCCAGCAAAGGCCGGAGGTCGCGTTTGCGCTTACGATAATCGGCGTCGTCAAACTCTATCGTTTCAATGATGACAAGCATCTGCTCGCCATTTTTACGACGACAGCGCAGAACAAAATCCGGTTTGCAGACTTCACGGGCATCTTTCATCTTCGCCGGGCCAAGGTCGAACATCGGTTTTTCAATCGTGACGGCGATGTCGTGATGTTCCGCAAGCCAATCGCGGCATATGTCTAAATGACCAAATAGTGATCTCTCAATATGGTTATCGACAAGTATTAGCCTGCCTCTGTCATAGCAAGGATGGGCATAGGCATCATAAACTTCGATTTCTTTTGCTTCCCTTGTCGGAAAAGTCAGCGTTCCAATCACAAGGTATGGCCCGCAGTTCAGATTGTTCTTTTCCCCATAGACCAACAGATCGCCGAAAACCTTGAGGGTATCGTTCGAATTATGGTGATAAAGGATTTTATTATTCTTAATCTTGTCGAAGATGCCGATGAACAAGCCGCAAGGGCGATTCCATCCCTCCGGCCTTGTCTCTAGCCGCCGCTTCAGCTCAAAAAAATCTATGTCCGAAAGCGCAATCCAATCCAGCAAGGATTTGTCCGGCGCAACGGAGAAATTCATAGCGGCTTTCAGAATATGCCCAGCTTGTGAATTATTGCGGCCATGAATACTTGCTGTCGGAGGGATGCGGTCGGCTTTCGCTTCGTGCAGAAGGTTGAAAAGAACCCTCGCCAGATACGGAGCGCGGCTGCACGTGGAAATGAATGAGGGCGCGGATGATGGGGGCATATCGGCTTCGTCAAAATCGGGGACGAGTTTAAGCTGGCGTTCTTCGTCGCAGAACGGGAGCCATGTTTTGATTAGCTGTTTCTGCTCATCAGGTTCATAGGCGAAATCGCAACTATCGTGATGCGGCGTAGCATCGCGTCCGATCTTTTCTTCGCGCCGTATGTGTTTACCGTTAACGAAAAACAACAGCGGCGCGGGCTTTACATCAGGACGGCAATCGCAGTGAAAGCAGCCATTCTTGCCGTAATGGCTCGTAACGATCCATGCGCCTTCGCTCCGGTAACGTTCCTCGGAAAAGCGACCAAAGGCGCGGCGCAATTTCTGATCGTGGTCTTCCGGCAAAGGCACCGAAGAATCCAGAGAATGAAGGGGCGAAAATTTTAGCATTGCATTGACCGGCGGTTAAACGCCTCCCGTGCCTCGCAAGACAGATAATTTAAGCCAAAAAAGCAAAAATATTATGAAGGCGCGCAAAATCAGTCCGCGCCAGTTCCTAACGATCTGAAAACATTTCCGTAATTACCCGCCGCACCATCGGCGCGTAGTAGCCCGCCCACATTCTGTCGGCAGGCTTTTCCATGACCACAAACCAAGGAGCTACCATGACAGACCAGACGGATAAATTACCTCACATCGAACCTCTTTCTTATTTCTTGCCGGAGTTTTGCAAAAAATTCTGCGTCTCGAAATCGTCTTTCTACCGCGAGGTTCATGCCAATCGGTTGCACATCTACAAGCGCGGCAAGCTCACCATGATCGAACGCGCCGAGGCCGAACGCTGGTACGCCAGCCTCTCAAACCACCTGATGCAGGCACCGGAGAATGGAGGTGCGCGCCCCTCAGCGCATTAACCTTCCGTTAAGAGAGTCGGTGTCCACCACCTCTCTTAATTTTTAAAACCTCTTATTTTCAACAACAATGGAGATTTCTTATGAAGAACAAAAACACGCATACTACCCGCGAGGGCTGGCTTCTTGCCGCAACGGACGAGCTGCGCCCGCATTTTTCCGATCACGGTTTTGTCCTGCCGGATAAAATACGACATGCCCTTGCCTTTACATCGACAGGCAAGCGTGGACGTATGGCCGGAGAATGCTGGCATGCCGATTTATCCGGCGACCAGCATTTTGAAATATACATCCGACCAGATAAAGATGATCCCCTCGAAGTGCTTGGTGTCCTCGTTCACGAACTGATTCATACGCTTTTACCCGCGACGGTAAAACACGGCAAACAGTTCAGGGACATCGCCTTGCTTGTCGGATTGCAAGGCAAAATGCGGCAAACAACGCCTACGCTTCTTCTTACGGAAAAACTAAAAGTCATCGCCGCAAATCTTGGAACGCTCCCTCATGCCAAGCTAAACTTTACCGGCGCGTAGGATGTTCCGAAGAAACAGGTGAAGAAATGGCTCAAAGCCGAATGCGGCGCGTCGTGCGGCTATAGCG
>JBAVWC010000460.1:0-2641 GCA_049697595.1 Alphaproteobacteria bacterium | reverse complement strand
TTGGAAGGGTGGCCGAGTGGTTAATGGCAGCAGACTGTAAATCTGCCCTCTCACGAGTACGGCGGTTCGAATCCGCCCCCTTCCACCACCCTACGCCAAGAGGCTTCGGGTGGCAGGCCACCCCGGTTGGGTGGGCTGGCCCCGAAAACGTGATTAAGGCGTCGGGAGGACTGTTCCCGTGTGGTATGTCTTTGTTCTTCGACTAAAAAACGATGAGATTTAGTCGGATTGACGCACAAATCTTTCGCTTGTGGAAATGATTTTAGAAAACAAAACCGCGCATATGCCTAATCTGGAATACGATATGCGGATTACTCGCGATGTCAAAGGGGATGACCTGACAGCGATGATGCGGCTGCGTCGCGAGTCTTATTATCCAGACCCGCGCGATGCGCGATATGCGAAAGGGGGCATCCACAATTTACGTGATGAAACGTGGATTGAGGAAAGTCACGCCAAAGACGCCTCTTCTCATTTTGTTCTGGTCACTGACGCCGAGGGCATTCTGGTTGCTTATTCGCGCTTTTCCTTCGTTGAGCCGAATTGTCCAAACTACGACCAGCGGCTACTGTCGTTAATGCCAGAAAAAAAGGCGGCCCGCGTGGTGTGGTTGCAAGTCATCATCGTTGGCAAACAATTTCGGGGGAAAGCAACGGTGGTTAATGGTCGTTGCGGGAGAATTGCCGATTTAGTTTTTGATGAACGTTTGCGTTTTGCGAGAGAGCAGGGGTGCGTGGCGGCTTTTTGCGATGTGGCGACTCTTCCGGTGCGCAATGAGGTGTCCATAAACTTTATAACTCGGCATGGGATGAAGGAGATCGGGAAGGGCGAGGACATTGTTCGCGAAGGCATGCCTGTAGCATTTACAAGATTCGCGGCCTTAATCTAAGTTTCGCTTCGTGCTTTCAATGAGAGCCGCGAGCGCGGCTAAACGCACACCTCCGCCTTGTTCGCGGGCTTCTTCGATTTCGCCTTCTGACAGTTTTTCGATTGTGACACGCTTTGGTAATTCATGTTTTGGTAATGAAAGTGCGGTAATAAAAATAATCTCGTTTTTTATTCTCCGTTGGCTAGGCGTTTATGGCCCTATATCCACTGGTGCCGAGTTAATCACGTGTCGTGCAACTTCAACCGGGTGAGGAAGTTATGGAAAAGATTGTATGCAAAGGTGGAACCCAACGCAGCCGCTGGGCAGTCAGTCTGTGTTTTGCTTCCGCAACGTTGTCAAGTTTGGAGGCATTACATCCAAGCGATTGCGTATGGATGAATATGGACGCCAACCAGTTGTTCGCGCTTAGCGCAGGTATTGCGACCTTGAGCATGTTTATGGCGACATTTATATTAACCCAGATCATTTGCGGTCATTCTTCTGACAAATCATAAACGGCGCACATTAAAATGATCTCTGCGCATGACGAACATTTTGGCTAGCCCCCTTGGGTGAAGGCGGCCTGGTGCTATCGGCTATTTCCCCTTCTTCGGCCTCTGCTCACTCCTGCGCTCCGTTATATGCATGCCTCCGCCTTGTTCGCGGATTTCGCGCTGGATGTCGCGGACTTCTTCGATTTCGCCTTCTGTTAGTTTTTCGATTTCAATCAGGTCGTTGCGGGCATGCTGATTGGTTTGGATCAGTTCATCCAGTTTCATTTGAATAGCCTGGGTATCGCGGTATTGGGTGTTTTGAATCAGCAGAACCATAAGCAGGGTGACGATGCTGCAGGTCGTGTCGATTGTGACTTGCCACGAAATCGAAAAGTTGAACAACGGCCCGCACACGGCCCACACTATAACGAGAAAGACGGCGATAGAAAAACTGCTCGCCCGCCCCGCCTGACGCGATGAATGTTGGGCGAAGTGCGCAAAGAAACTTTGTAATTCTTTGCAAATGCGCTCTCTTTTGCTCATTTCTTCAACCGGCTTGTACATTTTCATCACCACAAAAAATCCAACTGGACATAGCCCTCCCCTCGCCACGCAGGGGTAACGCCGTGGGGGTAATTGAAAGGAATATGTAAAGCTTACGCCCATATTCATGCGCCCGTTTGACATTCGTCAAATTTGCCGCCTTTTAAACGGTCGTGGAATCCCTATTTTTTGGGGAAAAAAGCGTCTAACTGCTCTTGCGGCAACGATTTTCTGCCTTTTCCTCCGTTCTTCCTTGCATTCCCGGAACAAATCGCTATAAACGCCCAGCTTATTGCTCCTTGCCCCTCTCATTTAGAGGGGGGCTTGACCGGAGCGGCTGATGCGTCGGGATTGTCCCGGCCCAGCGTCCGGTCGTTTTAACCCAGGGGGAGTGCAGATTATGCCACTCTACGAGTCTATCTTTATCGCCCGTCAGGACGTTCCGACCACTCAGGTCGAAGCTTTGTCCCAGACATTTACAGACATCCTTACCGCTCAAGGCGGTCAGGTGAAAAAGACCGAACAGTGGGGTTTGCGTAACCTCGCTTACCGCATCAACAAGAACAAAAAAGGTCACTACGTCCTTCTCAACGTCGAAGCTTCGCCCGAAGCCGTCGCCGAAATGGAACGTAACATGAAGCTGAACGAAGACGTTCTGCGCTACATGACCATTCGCGTCGAAGAACACGAAGAAGGCCCCTCGGCCGTTTTGCGCAAGGATGAACGCAGCGAGCGC
>JBAVWC010000459.1:0-3181 GCA_049697595.1 Alphaproteobacteria bacterium | reverse complement strand
GGCGAACTGCACGCCTTCGGGTTTGATGATATTCGATAACAACAACGAATACTGGTTTGTGAATGCCAGCGCCGCATCCGAAATAGGTCTTGCCGACGGTGCCGTCGTGGGTAAAAAGCCGGTCGAGGTCATGGGCGGCGAGCGCGGACGTAAGGTCGAAAAGAATCTCGATTACGTCAAGCTAAGCGGCAAGCCGATGGAAATCCTGCATCAGGAAAACACGGATAATGGCGGCGTTCGTTATGTCCATAGCAGTTATTATCCGATCTCTTCGTTCGGCGATTTTCCCGGCGGCGTTATGGTGCGCGATGAAAATGTGACGACGATCATCGTCGAACGCGAACGCCGCGAAACGATGCTGCGGCAGGTGATAACGACGCTCGTCGCCGTGGTCGATCGCCGCGATCCTTATGCATCGGGCCATTCGGCGCGCCTCGGGCATTTGGCGCGCGAATTGGCGGTCGAAATGAATTTGCCGGAACGCGAAGTCGACGCCGCCGAAATCGCCGGATCGCTGATGAATTTCGGCAAGGTTCTGGTGTCGCGGTCGATTTTGACCAAGACCGAAGGGCTGACGCCTGATGAATTACAACGCATCCGCGACAGTATCATGACTTCCTCCGATATTCTGTCGCAGATCGATTTCAATATGCCGGTCGTGCCGACTTTGCGGCAGGCGCTTGAACGCTTCGACGGCACCGGCGTGCCGGACGGTATAAAGGGCGACGAGATTTTGATGACGGCGCGGATTCTTGCCGTCGCCAACGCCTTTGTCGCTTTGGTCAGCCCGCGCGCCTATCGCCCCGGCATCGATTTCATGATCGCCTGCCAGAACCTCGCCCGCGACGGAGGCAAAGCATTCGATCCCCGCGTGATCGATGCCTTGGACCGGTTCCTCAAAAAGAACGCCGCCAAGATCAGCTGGTTGGCGATGACGAAGCCGGCGGCTTGATTTCATTCAGGCGTTTGTATTCATTGAAAATATTTGGTAAACGCCTGTGTGCCGCTTGGTATTGCAGACGAATATCGTGGACACCTTCCCTTATTATTGGTAAATCCAAAAAACGCTGTGTACGCGGGCGAATGTTTCGCCACAACCAATTCAAGGGGATTTCAAATGACGCAGGAAAAACTTCAATCAATAGGTCTTAGCGATCTTGGAAACTTCGGTATTGGCGAAACCACGGGCGCGCTTTACTTTAATGGCGAACGGCTTTGCACGGCGAAGGAATTGGCTGCTCTTAACGCCAAGCTTGAAGAGCTTGCCGATCATCCCGCTTTTTGTAGTTTAAGGATGCCATCGTTTAAAAAAGCAACACCAAAGACTCCCTCGCCTTGAGGCTTTTGCTCTGCGCCTTTGATACCTTAGGACTGCCGCAAGTGATGCGGGCCTATACCGCCCGCACTTTCACATAACTTCCCGGCGCGTCTTCGATGCCTGTGCCGACTTGGCGGGCGGCGATTTTTTCGCCCGCATATTGGCCCAGCCATTTAATCCATTCCGGCCACCACGATCCTTTGTGTTCTTTGGCGTTCTTGAACCATTCGTCGGGATCGGCGGGGCAGGTGTCGTTCGTCCAGTAATCGTATTTTTTGGCATCCGGCGGATTGACGACGCCCGCGATATGGCCCGACCCTGCCAGCACGAAAGTCACCGGGCCATTATAAATATGCGTCGCGGCATAGGTCGAACGCCAGGGTGCGATATGGTCCTCGCGGGTCGAGAGCATGAAGGTCGGCGTCGTGATTTTGCCGAGATCGAGCGGCACATTTTTCATCTTGAGCGCGTTCGGTTCGATCAACCGGTTTTCCATATACATCTTGCGCAGGTAATAGCTTTGCATTGTCGCGGGCAGATTGGTCGAATCTCCGTTCCAGTATAAAATGTCGAACGGGAACGGCTCGCGCCCCAGCAGATAATTGTTGATGACGAACGGCCAGATCAGATCGTTGGCGCGCAGCAGGTTGAAGGTCAGCGCCATGCTCGCGGCGTCCATAAATCCTTGCTTCGCCATGCGATCTTCCAGCATGCGAACCTGGTCCTCGTCGATGAAAACGCCCAAATCGCCGGGGTCCGAGAAATCGATCATCGTCACCAGATAGGTGGCGCTGACGATTTTGGGCAGATCGGCCGGATAGGCGGGCAACCCCGCCAGATAGGCCTGCGCGCAAGCCAGCAAAGTGCCGCCGATGCAATAACCAAGCATGTTAATCGTGTCTTCGCCGGTGATACGCCTGATCTCGCGCATCGCGGTCAAAGCGCCCTTGTCCATATAATCCTGGAATTGGGTCAGCGCGAGGCGTTTGGTCGGATTAACCCACGAGATGCAGAACACCGTGTATCCCTGCGCGACCAGATAGTGAATGAAGGAATTCTTCTCGCGCAGGTCGAGGATGTAATATTTGTTGATCCAGGGCGGCATAATCAGCAACGGCACGCGATGCGTTTGCGGCGTGGAAGGCGCATATTGGATAAGCTGCATCAGCTCGTTTTGATAAACGACTTTGCCGGGGGTGGTGGCGATGTTCTTGCCGATTTCGAAAGCGTTGTAATCGCTCATGCGGATGCGCAGCATGCCGTTGCCGCTTTCCAGATCTTCCAAAAGATTGCCCAATCCTTTGACAAGATTTTCGCCTTGGCTTTCCACGGTCGCGCGCAGCACTTCGGGATTGGTCAGCCAGAAATTGTTGGGCGCGGTCGCATCCAGAAACAGGCGCGTGTAGAATTCGATCTTCTTCGCCGTTTTGTCTTCGATATGCGCCGTTTCCTGATGCACCAGCCGGCGCGTCTCGTCGGCGGTCGAGAGATAGAATTGCCTGAGAAAATCGAATGCCGGGTTGGTCTGCCACTCTTTTGCTTTGAATCTTTTATCGTTGGCGATGGCGGTTTCCGTGACGGTGGGCGTCGGCTGCTGCCCTTGCATGCGTTTTATCGTCGTGCGGGTAAGATCGATGTAATGCTGCCACATGGCCAGCTGCGCCTCGGTGTAGGCATCGGGGTCTTCAAGAAAGCGCGCTGTAAGTTGCGCCATGGATTCCATGATCGGTGCGGGCGAGAAAGACATCATATCGATAGGCTTGTCGCGAATGCGCATCAGATAATCCTGGATCAGTTTCTGGCTTTTTTCACTGACATTCATCAAAATGCGCGACCATTCCACAGGATCGGTGGGAATAGGGG
>JBAVWC010000458.1:0-2076 GCA_049697595.1 Alphaproteobacteria bacterium | reverse complement strand
ATGGGGCGCCTACTCGATGATTTTTTGTCAGTAGACGTCGTTAGTCTATGGCTGATGGATGTGATTCTGTTTGTCGCCTTGGTTTACGGCGCGGTGCTCTTCACGGGAGATGGCCTGGCGCTGCTGGATTACGAAGTCAGCCCCCTGGGATTTGTGGGAATTTTTGCGGTTGCGTGTTTGTTTTCAATCGTTCCCAATATGTACCGGCTGCAAGAGAAAATTGAATTTATCAAAGTGACCGTGTGTAGCGCCAGCATCGTTGCATTGGCGTGCATCGTCATACCGATGATGGGAGGAACGATAAAATTCTTTAACGTTCATGTCCTATATATCCACAAATGGAGCGTTCTTTGTGCTCTGATAATTTGGTCAATCTGTTTGGTTTTTAATCGATTGGCGCTGAGCGCTGCGTTGCGGAACGGGCTGCTGGTCCGGCCCGTGGTGTTCATTGGGGATCACGCCGAATGGCATAATGTCTCCAAAGACTTAAGCTTGTCGTTCCACGGTAAATACCGGGTGACAACGCTGCGTCTGGAAGACATAGAGAACGGTAATGTCATTGCCAAGCTGCGTCAGGATAAGGTATGGGCATTGGTGACAACAACGAAGAACAATCAGAAAGTCCCTGAAACCATTGAAATGTTTCTCATGGATTGCCGCAGCTACGGAATCAAGGTTTATCGGGATGTGGAATTTCTGGAGCGACACTTCAAGCGGGTTGATATCGCCCACTTAACGCCCTGTTGGCTTGCCTATAGACCGAATTTTTCCACGACAAAATTGGACGCGATGGTTCGGCGCGTGTTTGATATGGCGTTTAGTTTGTGCCTTTTGACCGCCTTGTCATGGGTTATGATCATTACGGCAATGCTCATAAAATGGGAGAGCGCCGGACCTGTTCTGTATAGTCAGAAACGGGTGGGGTATCGGGGGCGGGAATATTCGATTTATAAATTTAGAAGTATGAGGCATGATGCCGAACCCGATGGCACAGCCAAATGGGCGGTGAAAAACGATCCTCGCGTTACCCGAATCGGGAGTTTCATCAGGCGTACGCGCATCGACGAACTGCCGCAGTTGTTCAATGTCCTGCGGGGAGATATGAGTGTCATCGGGCCGCGTCCAGAGCGACCGAATTTCGTTAAACTCCTGGCGACTGAAATTCCCCACTATCAAGACCGGAATTACGTCAAGCCTGGCATTACTGGCTGGGCTCAGGTAAGCTTTCCTTATGGCGCATCGATTGACGATGCGCGCATGAAGCTTGCTTACGATTTATATTATATCAAAAACAGATGTCTTTTGTTCGATTTGCTGATTATTGCGGCGACAGTGCGTGTCGTGCTGTTCCAAGAGGGGGCCAGATAAATCGGCGGCTCATCCAGGGCATCAGGCGTTAAAGAAAAAGGGTGTTTCCTTGCGCGGTGAGGGGAGATGACGGGTCTTAAAGCCTCAAGGACATAGAGTTCTTACGATGGACATCGGGCAATGAATGTACAATTCTGTGCCTATCTGGCAACGGGAAGCATATACTGTGCATTGTCGGTGTTCTTCAGCCTTTTGTCGCTCAAGAAATTCCGGCAGAGTCCACAACGCCAAGGGCGTTCGATTCATCCCGATGAACAATCGAGGAAAAATTCAGAAGTCGCATCGGTACTCTCGTTTCCCTGTGCGCTTGCGTGCCTCCTGACAGCGCTTTGGGCGTTTTCATCGGCAAGTCATGGTCCTGACCAGCTAAGCAATATTACGCTTGACATTCTGCAATCGCTCGGATGGCTATGGGTGCTGGTGAAACTATTTTGTCGTTTCACACCCGATCAACAAATCTCCCGTCTCAATGCAAAGGCCAGTCTTGTTATATTTTTGGCCGCGGGTGCGATATTTGTCGCGCTGCTCGCGGCGCCAAGGCAGCTATATTTATATAACGTATATATTAAAATTATGCTGGCGGTGATGACGCTGGTCATTGCCGAAAATATCTATCGGAATGCGCCAGCCGCGATACGATGGCATCTAAATTTCCTGTGCATTTCCATATCCGCGATGGCGACATTTTCATTGCTCTTATATGGAGAT
>JBAVWC010000457.1:0-2061 GCA_049697595.1 Alphaproteobacteria bacterium | reverse complement strand
GATCAGGCGTGATCCAGATAACTGCGTCATGCACCCGCAAATCCTGCGCGGAAACATATGGCGAAAACAATGAAAATCGTTAGTTTTACTTTTTCCATAGAAAATCATCGAATCCCCCAACGAAAATCCACAGATTCTCCGGTTGTTTCCAGCCGCCATATCACGACAATCAGTTTCATTGATTGAACATTATCGGCAAGGAGAATTTTCAAATGATCCGCATTTTGAGTCAGGAAGAACGTTATAATAAATATCGGCCAGCCATCCGCTTGCCAGCACCAAAGGACGACGCCGCCAAAGTCGCAATGTATGGCGACTGTGACGATTGCGGTCATGCGCCGGATATGGTGACGCGCGAGAATACCGATCCGTTGAGTGATCGCCACTATGAGCACATCTTAATGTGCCCCTGCAAATCCGGCCAACCCGCCGACAATTACAGGGAAGCAACGGCAAACTGGAAGGCTGCAATCCCTGCTCATGCAACGGTTCATTCGAGGATTAAAAACCTGTTTCAAACGACCGCCGCTGTTGCGGTTGCTCTGATCGCATTATCTGCCCCAGCGCGCGCAGGCGGCTATGTCTCTCAAGGCGGCGACATTCCCTTTTCTGTCAATATGAATACCGCTGTGGGTGATTGGACGGCAACGGCGTTTTCAGTCTATGGCGAAGTTGACTCTGTTATGACAGGGGCGGGTAATTTCCGAATGCTGTCTCAGGCGGGCCCTGCTGGTATTGGTTCTTTCTTCCGCAATGACGGCACAAATACCTATCTGCTTATGACAAACCCAAATGATTCATTGGGCGCTTCGAATAATTTCCGGCCTTTGGTCGTGAACGACGCGACGGGCGAAGTACTGCTTGATGTTGGAGGTAATCAAGGGCTTGTTGGAATCAACACGACAACGCCTCAGGCTGAATTAGATGTGAACGGCGCGGCGCAGGTGTCCGGCAGCATGACTGCGCTTTACTATGTCCATATGTCAGATGTTCGCCTGAAATCCGACATCGCGCCCATTCCCGACGCTCTCGACAAAGTCGTTAGGTTAAGAGGCGTAAGCTTCAAATGGAAAGAGAACGGCCAGCGTGACATGGGCGTGATCGCGCAGGAAGTCGGCGCGGTGTTCCCCGATATTGTTCATACGAACAAGCGAGGGATTAAATCCGTCGAATATGACAGCCTTGTTGCGGTATTCATTGAGGCGATCAAGAAGTTAAAAGAAGATAACGATGAATTGCGCGGTGAAGTCGCGGCGATCAGAACGTCCTGTGCTGCATCGAACGAGGGCAAAAAAGATGAATAAGCCCCTGCCCCGCGCCGTGATGTTTGGTCTTATGGTGGTCGCGCTGCCAATGTCAGAGGCAAAGGCGCAATCGGCTTCATGCTTGTCGTCGCCATCGACGGTTGGCTGTCTGGAATCTGTCGTTGCCGCCGGAACATCGGAAACGATCAGCCCGACATTTCCGAACCCGTTGCCGTCTTGTGAGATTGTGAAAGATTCCTGCGCGTTTGATTTTGCCGTGCCGGTCGCCTCGCAACAAGAATGGTCGTCATTTCTTCAATCGGAATTTCTCAACACACCGGGCAGTTGCGCGTCCGCAAGCAATTGTGTCGCGCCTGTTAATGGTTCGTGTGGCGGAAGCAATGGCGTTGTTTTCACAATGCCCTGCGGCGGGGTCTCATTTTGCACGGAGCCGGGATGTGGACTAACCGAAGGATGCGCGGCAGGCACTCTCACAAACGCCGGATATTCTTTGAACGGAACAACATTTGCCTATTATTGGACTTGCAGCGGCAGCAACGGAGGAACTTTGGCGAGTTGCGGATATATATTTCATTCGTGCCTGGAGATGTAAGAGAGAAATTATTTTTTATAATATGAACCAGCACCTATGTCGCAAAATGGAATGACGCAAAGTCCACGGCGCGGAATTTCTAGGGGCAATTGAAGGATGATTTTTTAACAACACACAGAAGGAGATTTTACGATGAAAAACACGAAAAAGTTTTTAAAGAAATTGTTGAAGAAAATTCGCAAGCTGGTCAACAGCGGGCCAGCG
>JBAVWC010000456.1:0-3475 GCA_049697595.1 Alphaproteobacteria bacterium | reverse complement strand
GGGTAAGCCGGTGGGATACGTGCTATATGTTTTTTGGGCCTAAACTCGCCATATGTTTCTGAGGCAGAAACATAAAGAAGGCATGGGCAAGAACCCGTTCTCCGGTTCCAGGGAGGCTGTTTAGGGGTTATAATGTGATGAGAAGGGCTTCATACTCTTGAGTGATTCGCGTCAACCCAATCGTCCTTGAGGCTGAATGACATGACAGAAAAAACAGAACCTTCCCTTTACGATATCGAGTGCGTGGATTTGATGGGAAATCCTTTGCCGTTGCGGCAATTTGCAGGACGGCCGATGCTGATCGTCAATACGGCTTCGCTGTGCGGATTTAGCGCGCAATTCGCCGGGCTCGAAGCTTTATGGCAACGCCATAAGGATGAGGGTTTGGTGGTTCTGGGCGTGCCCTCGAACGATTTCGGTCAGCAGGAACCGGGGGACAGTGTCCAGATCGTCTCTTTGTGTATGGCAAAATTTGCAATTACCTTTCCCATGCTGGCCAAAACACCTGTCCGGGGGCCGGATGCCCACCCTTTGTTTCAATGGCTGGCCGAAGAAGGCGGGTTTGTGGCGAAGCCACGCTGGAATTTTTATAAATATGTGATCGGGCGCGACGGGCATTTGAAAAAATGGTTCTCAAGCTTTGCCGATCCGGGACGGCCTGGTTTTGAGAAGGCGTTGAAAGAAATGATGAAGTAAGAAGCTGTTGCCGATGACCAGTCCTTCTGTTGTTTCCCCTGTTTTGCTGGATGTGGCGCAGCTCACGATGCGCTTCGGCGGGTTGACTGCTGTCGATGCGGTGTCGTTTCAGGCGCTCGACCAGCAAGTCACGGCAATTATCGGGCCTAACGGCGCGGGCAAGACGACTTTGTTCAATTGCCTGACGGGGTTTTATCGGCCCAGTTCGGGGCAGTTGACCCTTACCCGTAACGGCGAGGCGAAATCTTTGGCGGGTTTGCCCGCGCATAAGGCGGCGCGGTTGGGTATTGCGCGGACATTTCAGAATATCCGTTTGTTTCCGACAATGACCGTTTTGGAAAATGTGCTGGTCGCCGAGCATCGCCGCTTGATGCGGGCCTCAGGTTACAGTTTTGGCGGCTTGCTGGGATTGCCGGGCTATCGCCGCGCCGAGAAAGAGGCGGTTGAGAAAGCGCGACTGTGGCTGGATAGGTTGATGTTGTTGCCAGCCGCCGACAGATTGGCGGGCGAATTGTCTTATGGCATGCAGCGTCGGTTGGAAATCGCGCGGGCGATGTGTACCGATCCTTGTTTGTTATGTTTGGACGAACCCGCAGCCGGATTGAACCCCAGCGAGTCGGTAGCACTGCGTAAATCAATCGCGCGTATTCGCGACGAAACGCATATCGGCATTTTGCTGATCGAACATAATATGAATGTGGTGATGGAAATTTCCGATCATGTCGTGGTGCTGGATTATGGCAAGCTGATCTCACGCGGCACGCCGCAGCAGGTGCGGAATGATCCGGCGGTGATACGCGCCTATCTGGGCGAGCCGGAGGTGGCGTGATGTTGAAACTCGAAAACGTTTTTGCGCGATACGGCGTTATCGAAGCTTTGGGCGGTGTGAGTCTTGAAGCGCATAAGGGCGAGATTGTCGCTTTGATCGGCGCGAATGGCGCAGGGAAATCGACTTTGATGATGACGATTTGCGGGCAGCCGAATGCGGCTGGCGGCAAGGCGATTTTTGACGGCGAGGATATTACAGCATTGCCGACCGATGAGATCGTGCGGCGCGGCATCGCGCTGGTGCCCGAGGGGCGGCGCATATTTCCGCGCATGACGGTGTTTGAAAATTTGCAGTTGGGGAGTTTGCCGAACGGCGGCGTGCATTTTGCGCAAGATCTTGAACGGGCTTATACGCTGTTCCCGCGTTTGAAGGAGCGAGCCCAGCAACGCGGCGGTACATTGTCGGGAGGTGAACAGCAAATGCTGGCTGTGGCGCGCGCTTTGATGAGTCGTCCGAAGCTGTTGCTGCTTGATGAACCCTCGCTGGGATTGGCGCCTTTGGTGATTAAGCAGATTTTCTCCACGCTGCAGGAACTCAATGCCAAAGACGGGCTGACAATTTTTCTGGTTGAACAAAACGCGCATATGGCGCTTCGGCTCGCGCATCGCGGCTATGTTTTGGTCAGCGGACAGGTTACGATGTCCGGCACGGGGGCCGAGTTGCATAATAATCCCGAAGTTCGAGCCGCTTATCTGGAAGGTGCCGCATGAAGAAAATGATCCTCGCGTTGTTTGTGATGTTGGCGGCGATGCCCGCGCATGCCGATATAACAATTGGCGTCGCCGGGCCTTTGACGGGCGAGAATGCTTTTATGGGCGAACAGCTCCGGCACGGGGTCGAGCAAGCTGTGCTCGACATCAATGCCAGTGGAGGAGTCAACGGCGAGAAACTGGTTTTGCAATTCGCCGACGATGCTTGCGATCCCAAGCAAGCGGTTTCCGTTGCCAATAAAATGGCCAGCGCGGGCATTAAGTTTGTCGTCGGGCACGGCTGTTCGGGCGCATCCATACCGGCATCGAAAGTTTATAACGAAGAACAGATTTTTATGATTACGCCAAGCTCCAGCAATCCGGCGCTGACGGACTCGGGCTATAATACGATTTTCCGCACCTATGGCCGCGACGATCAGCAGGGTGCGTTTATCGCCGATTATATTTTGAAACATTATCGCGACAAGAAGCTGGCGCTGGCGAATGATAAATCGGCCTGGGGGCGCGGTATGGTCGATGTACTCAAGAAAGATTTGAACAATGCGGGGATGCAGGAAAGCCTGTTTGAATCTTTTAATCAGGGCGACCGCGATTTTTCATCGCTGATCACCAAATTTAAACAGGCGGGCATACAGGTGGCTTTCGTTGCCGGATATTCGACCGAGGCCGGGTTAATCGTGCGTCAGTTGAAAGAACAAAAAGCCGATATTCAAGTTATCGGCGGCGATGCGATTTTTACCAATCAATTCTGGTCGGTGACGGGGCCGACGGGCGAAGGCGTGTTGATGAGCTGCGGCGCAGACCCGCGCAAATTGCCGGAGGCGCAGGAGGCTTTGGCCAAATTGCGTAAGGCGGGATTTGAACCGGAAGGCTATACGCTCAATGCCTATGCCGCCGTTCAGGTAATTGCCGATGGTATTAAGCGCGCAGGGGTTGATCCTGTGAAAGTGGCGGCGGCGTTGCGGCAGGCTCCGGTCAAGACGGTGATCGGCTCTATCAATTATGACGCCAAAGGCGATATGAGCCATCCGGCATTTTCGATGTATCGCTGGCATAACGGGTCTTATGCGGAAACGGGAGAATGATAATGGGGATGAATAAAGGTTGCCGTCATTCCCGCGAAGGCGGGAATCCAGAGGCGAGCGTCTGCGAGCCTATAGGCAAGCAACGGTTCCTGTGTGAACCATTGTTGGACTCTTGTCGCGCAGACGCGCGACGCTGGATTCCCGCCTTCGCGGGA
>JBAVWC010000455.1:0-3657 GCA_049697595.1 Alphaproteobacteria bacterium | reverse complement strand
GTGGCGGAGGGGGCGGTGGTGGAGGCGGCACGGGTGCCAGCGGCGCTTCCGGTTCCTTGGGCGCGCTGACATCTTGAACGGAACCGTCGTCCTGAACCATTTGGGTTAGTTCCAGCACATCTTCCTGTGGCGCAGCCGAGGGGGCTGCTGCGGGCTCGGCAGCGGGAACGTTTTCGTCGGAGATAATCTTGCGGATCGACGCAAGAATTTCTTCCATCGAAGGTTCGGCAACAGACTCAATTTCTTCAGCCATAGGGTTCTCTCAAACTGGAAAATCAGCGCGAATCGCCGACAGGCATGACACCGGAAGCTTATCGGCTTTTGCCGCCGTTGCAAGGTGTAAACGGAGGCTAAGAGCGAACGGCCTCTATCTTAAAATTCAAATCCGCGTGGCGCGGCAAAGCCGGGGGTGGGCGGGACATTGGCGTCGAACAAGGACTCCCATGTTATTTGGTCTTTTGTCTTGCGGTAAATCCGCGCTTGTCCCGTATGGGCCGCATGGGCGGGGCCATAGCTGCGCATAACGGCGACCAGACGACCGCCTTCGGCCAGTTGGTCGAACAATATCTCAGGCAGGAATTCGACGCTGCCATTGACCAGGATAACGTCGAACGGGCCATAGGCGATGCAGCCTTCGACCGGCGCGCCCGCCAGAATTTCGGCCCGGTGCGGCGCATATTTAGTGATGTTGGTTTCGGCTTCTTTGTGCAAAATGGCGTCGGGCTCTACGCCGATCACATGTTCGCCCAATGCCGCCAGAACCAGAGTCGAATATCCCGTTGCGGGGGCGAGGTCCAGAATGCGGTCGGTGGGCTTAACCCCTGCCGCCTGAATTAGACGCGCCAGAATCATCGGCTGCATCAGGGCGCGGTTGGCGATAAGGGGGATGTTTTCATCAAGATAGGCGACGCCTACCAGGGTAAAGGGCACGAATAATTCGCGCGGAATGCGGCCCATCGCTTCCATCAGAGGGAGATCGGTGATGCCGTTGGGGCGCAACTGGCTTTCGACCATATTGAATCGCGCCAGGGCGAAGTTGGGGGCGGAAAGGTCGGGAACGGAAGCTTTTGGCTGCGGGTGCATAGGTAGTCTCTGATAAAAACGACGATGTTAACCCTATACTAGCTTGACCCGCGCAGCTCAAGAAACTAATGTCGCCCCATTCCTGCCTTTATGGCGGCGCGGTGGCAGAATGGCGATGTAGAGGACTGCAAATCCTCGAATGCCGGTTCGATTCCGGCCCGTGCCTCCAACTACCTGTTTCTCAACGTCTACCAACGTCTAGAAAAATCACAAAAACACATAAAATGGTTAGGTTCTACGTCTGCTGTCGTCTCAAGACGTTCCTTGTCATCCAAACAAATTGGGGGTATCAACGGGGGTATCGGTAACGATGGAATCGAACTGAGTATGTCCCTCACAGATTTCAAAATCAGAGCGGCAAAGCCCGATAGCAAGCCCTACAAGCTGTTCGACAGCGGTGGGCTGTTCTTGCTGGTAAAACCGAACGGCAGCAAGCTATGGCATCTGAAATATCGTTATCTGGGCAAGGAACGCCTATATTCCATCGGGATTTATCCCACCGTCAGCATGAGCCAAGCACGGCAAGAGCGCGACACCGTCAAAAAGCTGCTTGCCGAGGGCATTGACCCCACGCAAAAACGCAAGACCACGAGGTATCAGAAAATGGAAGCCAGTGAAAATACGCTGGAATCCATTGCGCGGCGTTGGTTTGAGATCAAGAAGGGCAATGACGAACACAGGGAGCGGTCATTGCGGCGGCTGGAATTGTACGCTTTCCCGAAACTTGGCTACAGGCCGATACAGGACATTACGACGCTCGACCTCGTTTCCTGTCTGGAAGCCGTCGAAAAGAGGGGCATCCTCGAAACCGCGCACCGGGTGAAACAGCTTTTGCAGCAAGTATTCCGGTATGCCGTCCGGCGCGGCCTTATCACGCATAACCCCGCCGGAGATTTGCGCGACATTCTCGCCTTTCCTGAAAAGAACAATTTTGCCTGTATTCATCCATCCGAACTTTTTGGCTTGTTAGACTCCATAAGTGTTTATAACGGCGATGCTCTGACAAAAGTTGCCATGAAGCTTCTGGCCTATACCTTCGTGCGCACGGGCGAACTGATCGGCGCACGGTGGGAAGAAATCGACTGGGCGCGTCAAGAATGGCAAATCCCCGCCGAACGCATGAAGATGAAGCGCGACCATATCGTGCCGTTGGCGAGGCAAACGATTGCCTTGCTGGAAAGTCTGAAAACCATAACCGGGAACCGCGAGTTTATTTTTCATGCACCAGCTAACAAGGACAAGCACCTCAGTAACGGAGCCATTTTAGGCGCGTTGCGGCGCATGGGATACGCCGGACGCATGACAGGCCACGGCTTCCGTGCCCTCGCCAGCACGATTTTGAACGAACAGCGCAAATATCACCCCGATGTTATTGAACGGCAATTGGCTCACGCCGAACGTAATGAAGTCCGGGCGGCCTACAATCGTGCTGAATATCTGCTGGAACGCAAAGTCATGATGCAGGAATGGGCTGACTATCTCGACGGCGTTTTGGCAAACCCGGACAAAGTCGTGCGCAGGGATTTTACGAAGGGCAAAAAACGGCAGAAATAATGTTGGTTAGTTTTTCTCCGTATCTTTGATATTGCTGCGCAGATACGCTGCAAATTTTGAACAATCCCCGTGTTTAAACGATGCGATGCTGGCCTGAACCATCTCATCCTGACTGATGTTTTTCCACTCGATGTAATAGCCGTTCGTATAGGCTAACTGGCTGATAAATTCACGCTGGGCGCGTCCATTGCCTTCACGGAAAGGATGCAGGGCGTTAATCTCGCCGAGGTAAAAGGCGGCACGGTCACAAAAATCAGCCTTGGATAATCCGACGAGGCGGTTTTCTTTCGCCAGCCCATCAAATACGGATTTTGCCGCTGCTTCGATATGGATGTGGTGCGCGAAGAAATTATCGCCTTTGGCAATCTCGATGTCGCGGCATTGCCCCGCCCATTCATACAGGTCTTTGAACATATAGCCGTGAATGGCTTTCAGGTGGTCGAGGTCAAACTGACCTTTCAAGGGATGTTGGCTGAGTTCATAAGAGCGCGCACTCGCAAAATCGGCCTCGGCTTTCTCAAGCTCGGCTTCCGATGTGATGCCCAGACGGTTTTTCAAAACCCCTGTCTCGGCATCAATATAACGATCAGCGTTGGAGTACTTCGATGTGGGCATAGCGGGCGTATAAATTATCAATGACGTTAGAGATAAGAATTTCACCATTAGCAGCGCGGTTCAAATCGGCAACCGTCTCCGGCGTTACAACCAGCCCTTCAAGACGCTGTTGAGCGATAGCGTGTTCAACCGCTCTCTGGTTTTTCAAGATTTCTGAATCAGTCACCTGCGCCCCCTACCATTAGCCGAGGGTCATTATACCACAAAATGCCGTTCCACGAACCATAATTTACCGAATTTATGCGCTGCGCGGCATGGGTTGATGGGCGAAGCCCTCACCAGTTTGTGCTGACGCCCCACCCCTCGGTGGGGTGACAGCACATTACTGGCATGTGGTGTTAAACAACGTTTAACAACCCACACCTTGCGGTGTGTGACAACGTCACACGACCCACACCTTGCGAA
>JBAVWC010000454.1:0-7235 GCA_049697595.1 Alphaproteobacteria bacterium | reverse complement strand
GTGTTGGGCGTCTTCGGCGCGGGCGCGGGCAAAGGCGGAGCGCAGCGCGTCTTCGACCAGCAAAGCGGGTTTATCTTCAAGCATATCTTCGGCGGTGCCGCGCACATCGATATCGGCATGCGGAAATGCATCGCCGCTTGATGCTATCGCCAGACGCAAGCGCAGGATCATATGCCGCCGTGCCGCGGCAATGGCGACGGCGGTTTGCGCCATTTCGTCTTCGAGCGCCGACAGCCACGCGGCATCGGCAAAAGATTCGCGTAGCAACCGCAATCTTTCGCGCATCGCTTTTTCATAACGCTGCACGCGCGCGCCGTGCGCGGGGTCGAAACTGTAAACAAGCCGGTCGAGAAATTTGCGCCGCGCCGAAGCGCCTTCGGCAAGCAGGCGATCCATATCGGGCGTCATCCACGCCATTGCCACATGTTCGGAAAGACTGGTTTGGCCGCGCACCGGTTTGCCGTTGATATGGATGAGGCGACGCTCGCCCTCACCCTCGCCAGCGGCATCATGCGTTGAGCTATCGCGCCCCGTGCCGATTGTCAGCGGCCCTGTTTCCGTACGCAATTGAATGGCGACCGCCCACGGATCGGGCGTGGCATGATTTTGCAAATCCGTTAAAGAACTACGGCGCAAACCGCGCCCGGGAACCAGCAAGCTGATCGCCTCGACAAGATTGGTTTTGCCGCTACCGTTAGCGCCCACCAGAATAACGGGGGACGCATCGCAAACCAGCCGCATATCCCGGTAATTGCGAAAATGCGAGAGAGTGATTTGAGAAACGGAGAGAGGTGCGGCGTTCGGGATTTGGGAATCGGAAATATGTGCCCCAGATGCAGCCTCAGCCGCCGCCATAATTGATCATTCCCGACCAGAAGCGTTCCAGCTTGCGCAAGACCTCGCTGGACTGCACCAACTCTTCAGAAGATATTTTGGAGGCAGGAAGAGCGGCGATTTGCTTCTCGAGGCTTTCATTGACGCTTTTGTGAAGCTCCAACCCCTTGGGCGACAATTTGATTCGCACCGAACGGCGATCATGCGGGGAACGTTCTTGCAGCAGATACTGGTTTTCGACCATTTTCTTGACGTTATAAGAAACGTTGGAGCCGAGATAATAACCGCGCGCCGTCAATTCGCCGACAGTCATTTCATCGGAGCCGATATTATAAAGAATTAATGCCTGAACGTTGTTGATGTCCTGAATGCCGGCGCGATCAAGATCGGCCTTGACGACTTCGAGGAAATGGCGGTGGACTCGCTCGACCAACAGAACGGCTTCGTAATAGGCATGACGCACGATGAAACCCCTTAACGGGAATGAATGGAATAGGATTGTCGCACTTCAGCAATGCGAACACCACTGATTAGTATTGAATCCCCGTTAAAAATCAACCCCCTGGCCAAGTCGGCAACAAATCTCAACCCCTGGTCGATCGAATATGCCGAAACCCTATGACAAGCGCACGGCATCATATTGATATTACATAATAATATTTAATAAACGGCTGATTGCGCGGCCTGCGGCCAATATATTGCGGAAGCATTAACTTAATTTTTAACCATTTCACATAGACTTGGGATCATAGAACTGCTGCGTTTTTTGGGTATTTGATTATGAGTCGTTACTCCACTTTAACAAATCAACACTCATCGTCGGTGGCAGCCCCGGTCATGGGGGACGTTGTTTTGAGTCCCGAGAATACGCCCCAGACAATGCCCGCTAATCAAGTCTTTGACTGTGGACGCACTGATCTTGATATGGGGGGCCGCAAGATCCTCCCTGATACCCTCACATATCAGGGGGCAACGACGGAGAAGGTTCCGAAGGTGAACCCAACCAATACCGGTACGGTTGCGAATGTGAAATACAGCTATACCTCTGGCGGCGTCACCGTCGTGTGCGATATGACCGTTTCTCTGGCCGATGTGCACGCCTACCGGGACCAAATACTGGCCGATAAAAACCTTGATCAATCAAAAAAACTGGAAACCCTGAAAAACCTAGACGCCCTGAGAGACCAGATGGAAAACGGAGTTCCGGCAAACAGGGCCGCCGGAATTCCACCAAAAGAAGGGATGAATGCCTATTACCAAAATCACGTTCCTAAAAAGCTGCAACAATCTATAACGGATGGCGGTCAAAAACTGGATCCGGCGGCTCATGCGCCGGGCCTTAGGGCAACGGCAACCCCTCCCCCTGTTAGAAACAGTTCTCGCTCCCTCACCGCACATATGTGAAGGCCGGGCGGAATCAGAGGACGACCCTCATCACAGCTTGGCCACACAAAACAGCGATAATCGTGCCTATGACCGAGGCCGAGACATAGGCGGCAAGCATCATATTGTCGCCCTGTTTCCACATCAAAGCGCCTTCCAATGAAAAGGCCGAGAAGGTCGTGAAGCCGCCCAAAAATCCGGTGACCAGAAGCAACCGCGCCGTTTCCACTCCTGAAACGCGCAGGGCAAAAAACTGGGCTACAGCGCCGATCAGCAACGCGCCCAGCAAATTAACACCCAGCGTATGCCATGGGAAATCGGTGCTGATCACGCGGCCTATCGCCTTCATCATTGCGTAACGCGCGACCGAGCCGATACCGCCGCCGACAAATACGAGCAAAAAATTCATGATACTTTCCTGACTGCCACGGACGCATTTAAGCCGCCAAAAGCAAAAGAATTATTAAGCGCGGCGCGAATAGGCATCGCCCGCGCCGTGTTCGGCACATAATCCAGATCGCATTCGGGATCGGCCCCTTGATAATTGATTGTCGGCGGCGCCGTGTCTTCGCGCACCGCAAGAACAGTCGCCAGCATTTCCAAAGCCCCCGCCGCGCCCAGCGCATGCCCGAACAGTGATTTGCTTGACGACAGCGCGATTTTTTTGGCGTGGTCGCCGAGCGCGAGTTTAATCGCCGCCGTTTCGGTCGCGTCATTGATGCGCGTGCCGGTGCCGTGGGCGTTAATGTAATCGACATCCCCCGGCGCAAGCCCTGCATCACGCAGGCAATTGATAACCGCGCGCGACGCGCCGGTGACATCGGGCGTCGTGATGTCTTTGGCGTCCGAACTCATGCCGAAGCCGGCGAATTCGGCATAGATTTTAGCGCCGCGCTTTTTGGCTTTTTCCTCGGTTTCGAGAACGAGCATCCCGGCACCTTCGCCCAACACCATTCCCAATCTCCCGGCGGAGAAGGGGCGGCAGACATCGGGAGCCATAACGCGCAAAGCCTCCCATCCCTTGAGCGTGCCGTAAGTGAGACAGGCTTCGGCACCGCCCGTTATCGCCGCATCAATCAATCCCGAGCGCAGCATCGACAAAGTCACCCCCATCGCGTGAATCGCAGACGCGCAGGCGCTGGCGACCGTGAAGCCCGGCCCTTTGATGCCCAAGGCCATACTGATCTGGCTTGATCCGGCATTGGCCATCAGGCGCGGAATAGTAAAAGGATGCACGCGACCCGAACCGGCGGGATCGAGCAATTTGTAATAGGATTCTTCGACCGTATTTTGGCCGCCAGCGCCCGTGCCGGTGATAACCGCCATACGTTCGGCGTCTTCGTCCGTCAATGTCAGACCGGAATCGCGGAAAGCCTGCGTCGCGGCAGCGACGGCAAATTGGGAAAAGCGGTCGACCATCGGCACTTTCTTGGCGTCGATATAATCTTCGACGGCGAAATTTTTGACCGGAGCCGCAGGGAAGCGTACTTCCTGCCCGCGCACGGGAAATGTCAGGCTATCGATGCCGCTCTTGCCTGCGAAGAGATTGGCGCGGAAAGTCTCGACATTATTGCCAATCGCCGAAACGACGCCGAGGCCGGTGATAACGATGCGCTGCATACGGATGTCCTGCAAAAAAGAATTCTCAATCGATTATATACCCTGCCTTTGCGAGAAAAGGAATGAGGCGTCTGCTGCATTGCACTGTTACCCCCGTGACAAGAGCTGAGGCCAGGCGTATAGGATCTTCGTCAACCCGGGGTGTCCTTAGGGACTGAGATTATACCCGCAAAACCTGATCTGGGTCATGCCAGCGAAGGGAGAGGATCACATGAGCATCATCGCAAAATCGGCGAATTTCGGGCGGCAATTCTTTGAGTCGCCGGAACCTGCGGGACGCAAAATTACCGCCGGATTCACCTATCTGCAGCGTATCAGCAAAACGGCAAGTTTCGATGTGTGGTTTCCGGACACGCTGAAACGCGGGCTTGAAGCACGGATTGCGGCGAAGCAAGCCGTGGGCGAGGCACAATTTCCGGCGCAGTGGGCGGCAGTGCGGCAATTCGAATTGTTGCAAGAATCGGGCAATCATAAAATCTATGATCTTGATTCTGCCAATCTGAAACGCGCGGCGCTGGATCTGTCGCGCAGCATGCGGGCGGGCGGGTATCGCGTAACGGTCGCGACTTTGGGCACCTATCAGGAAACCGGCACGGGGGACGAGCTGGAAATTCTCGACACGCGGTTGCAGAATCGCATCGCGCAGATGATCCATATGCTTTACCTCGATACACAAAGCGATGACGCCAACGCAAAAATCGACGAGAAACTCGCGGCGGGTGCGTGGGACTACCGCGCGCAATTGCCGCATATCGGCTGCGCTCTCGGCGCGGATGATTTATTGTGCCCGCCCAAAACAAGGGGGCGCGATCACAAACAGGCGCGGGCGTTTTTCGACACCCTCGGCCTGCTGCCCCAAAAACATATCGCGCATGACACCGTGATCGGGCTGCAATTGCCGGAGCTGAAAGGCGTCAATCAATGGAATTATATCGCCTCGCCCGACGAGACATTGGCGGCTTTCAATCGCGTACTGGGCGATTTGTTCGACGGCCACACATTTCATTTACGCGGCTATGGCGACCGGCTGACGGAAAGCCACGACAGTTTTTATCGCGGCGCGGCGTTATCATTACATTAATGCGGAAGGCCGAGGCCGTCCAGAATATCCGGCGCGAGTTTTTCAGCCAGCATTTCGGCAACAGGCGCCGTGATATGTTCGCGGTCGATATAAGCAAGATTATCGCCATAACGCGTCAGGCAGCCTGAGTCATTGCAGAGATAGGGTTGTGGATCGAGATAGGTAATGCCCGCCGCCGTCAGTTTTTCACGCATCTCGCCGTCGAGCGTGGCCAGCGCGGTATCGCGGTATTTGGTCGCATAGGCAGGCGGCATTTTGTGAGTGAAGGTCAGCGCGTGGCGATAGATCCCGGGCATCGTCAAGAGCCAGCGCGGCACAGGGCCGACGACGATTATTTTGGCTTGCGGTTCCGTCTGTTTGATTTGCGCGATTGTTTTTAACAAGCGATCGATGATGTCGTTGTCTTCCATCGGGAAATCTTCGTGAATCCACGCCGAGTCGAGGAGGATGAGATCGGGTTTTAGCTGGGGCAGTTGTTCCAGAATGCGGCGGTTGATCGCATTGCAATTGGGGCGGAATTTCAGCAAAGGCACATCGAGGATCGGCGGGCATCCGGATTGCGTCAGTTGCGCGATGCCGAAGGAATGCGTCTCCTGTAATTTTTTAAGGCCAGGATAAAGCGAGGCCGCGTGAGAATCTCCCCACAACAACAGAAGCGGCCGCGCAGTTTCGATACATTCGGGCGCTTGCATATCGGCATCGATTGCCTGCAAATGGCATGCGCCATAACGCACATGGGTTTGCCAGGTTTCTTTCAGCCGGTCGTCATCCAATGCCTGCACGGTATCGCCCAGAGAAGCGAAACGCACAGGAAGGCCGTTTTGCGCGTAAATAGTCAGGCTGATGCCGCCGGTGAAAACCATAAGCGTCAGCAAAATAAAAACGGGTTTCGTTTTCAAAGCGCCCTTGCGGATCGGCTGTTCGATAAATTTATATGTCAAGGTTGCCAGCACAAAAGCAAGCGCCACCAGTTCCATCCGTTCGCCGCGCGGCAGATATTCCCCCCTCAGAATTTCGGCAAAGGATAACAGCGGCCAATGCCAGAGATAGAGCGGGTAGCTGATAAGCCCAATGCCGACGGCAAGCGGGTTGGCCATCAATTTGCTGTTAATGAGAGTCGTTTTACCCGCAGCGATCAACAACACAGCCCCGCTTACCGGCAACAACACCAGCCAGCCGGGAAAAACCATCGTCTTGTTCAAGGCAAAATCCGCAGCCACGACAAGAAGCATCCCGAGGACGGCGAGGCCCTCCCGCGCCGCGCGCGAATGCGGGCTTGTGAGACCATGTTGCATCCCCCAGGCCAGCGAAGCCCCCGCCATAAGTTCCCAGAAGCGCGAGAAGAGCGAATAAAAATCGGCAGCGCTGTGGCCGTGAAAAGCGAACCAGATATTCGCGGCAAAGGAAGCGGCGATCACGATCACGATCATAGCGCCCGCGTGATGCTTCCATTTCCACGCCGCTGCCAGCATCAAGGGCCAGAAGATATAGAATTGCTCTTCGACGCCCATCGACCAGAGATGCAGCAAAGGCTGGACTTCGGCCTGTTCGGTGAAATAGCCGGTTTCCCGCTGCAACAAATAATTGACGATAAAGCCGGCACCTCCCGCAGCATGCGTGGCGAGATGCCGATATTCGCCCGGCCACAAGACGACAAAACCGAACCCCAATGCGGCGACTAGAATAACAAGCAACGCCGGGAAAATGCGGCGAACGCGCCGGGCATAGAAATTCGCGATGCTGAAATGCCCCGCCTGCAATTGCGCCAATAAAATACTGCTGATAAGAAAGCCGGAAATGACGAAGAAAATATCGACGCCGACGAAACCGCCCGGCACCCATGCGGGAAAAGCGTGATAAAGTACCACCGACAAAACCGCTATCGCGCGCAACCCGTCAATGTCGGGGCGATAGGCGGGATGATCGGGTTGGCGTTTCTCAGGATTCATTTTTTCTTGCGTCCCGGTTTATGCGTATCGACGGTTATCACGCGCGCGCCCGCTTCTTCTAATTTGGTCAGGCCGATTTCGATACTATCTTTCCATTTCGATTTCAATTTTGCATATCGGCGCATGGAATCGACGGGAACGCAGATTTCGGCGATTTTTAATTCGCTGATCATCCCCGCGCAAACGGCGCAGGGTTCGAGCGTAACATAAAGCCGCGCGCCCGCGATTTTTTTTCCATTGCGCAAAGCCTGCATCAAGGCCAATTGCTCGGCGCAATTGATCCATAAGGATTTGGAGCCGTCTTTGTAGCGTTCGGGGCGGCGGCGATCGACGCCTTCGGGAAAACGGTTGGCGGCGGATGCTATTTC
>JBAVWC010000453.1:0-1702 GCA_049697595.1 Alphaproteobacteria bacterium | reverse complement strand
TTACAGAAGACTACAACGGTACTGCAACCGAGTGTCCTTTCTATCGGGAGATTTGCGAGAAGCTGAAGGGATTGGACGGGGAGATCCGTCAGGAGGTTCATCTGGAAAACAACGTTCTCTTTGATCGAGCTCTGCAAATCTCCGGGGCACTCTACGGCTAGTCGATGGTTAATGGACAAATCTGTGGACACGCAGCCCGCTTAGGCCGTCCACACGCGGAGGGTGGTTAAATGATTCAGGTCAAGCGAGCATACGAAGCCGGAACTGAAGAAGACGGAGTCCGTTTCCTTGTTGAGCGTCTCTGGCCGCGTGGCATCAAGAAAGAAGACCTGGTGGTTGACGGCTGGCTCAAAGACCTTGCACCGAGTACTGAGCTACGAAAGTGGTTTAATCACGATCCGACAAAATGGGACGAGTTCCGCCAGCGGTATTTCCGGGAACTGGAGAAGCATGCTACTACCTGGGGGCCGCTACTTGCTCGGGTTCGACGCGACCGCGTGACTCTAGTATTCAGCGCGCACGACACACGGTACAACAACGCTATCGCACTCAAGCAGTTTCTTGAAAGTAAGACAAAGCACGGCTGAGAAGAACAGAGAACCAGGTGGCTGCTGCTGACCTAGACTTTCCATGAGCACATGACAAATGTTCCGCGATCAGTGACAGATGGCTCATTGTGTTCGTCACGACTCGCGACGAGTATCGAAGTAGAAGTTCATCGGTGCCACAAGATCGAATTGCGTTCAAGGCACTTGATGAGCTCTTCAAAAGGAGGAACTCGAATGCATGAGAGAGCAAACGAAGAGCATCGCTGGGGCGTGATTTTGGCAGGGGGCGATGGAAACCGTCTCAGGCCGTTGACGCATCTTGTATCTGACGATGACCGTCCGAAGCAATTCTGCCCGCTGCTGGACGGGAAAACACTTCTTGCCCAAACTCGCCTCAGGATCGCGGGAACGGTAGATCCTGGTCGAACACTGTTCGCGCTGAGTAAGGCGCATGAGCCGTTCTATCAGGACAAACTTGCGAAAGTCCCGGCAACCCACAAAGTCGTCCAGCCGAGCAATCGGGGAACACTTCCTGCTATTCTCTGGAGCTTGCTGCGCATTGTTCAGTTCGATGAGCGTGCTGTGGTCGCATTCTTCCCATCGGATCACTATTACACCCAAGAAGAGAAGTTCATTGCAGGCATCGCTTCCGGCTACGAACTCGCAGAACGCAACACCCAGGACATCATTCTTTTAGGAGCAGTGGCTGATCGCCCCGAGACCGAATACGGCTGGATCGAGCCGGAGACTCCCGTTGCAAACCGCTCTGGCAATCGACTAACGCGTGTAAGACGCTTTTGGGAAAAGCCCTCATCCGAGATAGCAAAACGCTTGCTGAATCAAGGTTGTCTCTGGAATACGTTCGTCATGGTCGGCCGTGCCAGCGCCTTCTTGAAAATGATTCAGCAAACGGCTCCCATCATCTATCGCGACTTTGAATCGATCCTTACTCAACCTGGCCTCGGAATGGAAGCTGAGCTGATGGAGTCTTTCTACGAGAGGCTTCCCATCGCCGATTTTTCAAGATTGGTATTGTCGGCGAATACGGAAGGGCTTTCTGTCGCCAGCCTTGGCTATATCGGATGGAGCGATTTGGGAGACCCGCGGAGGCTCATCACCACCTTGTTTGAGGCCGGAATGGAGAATCCCTGGGT